>DALYHN010000006.1:0-33847 GCA_031970875.1 Chitinophagaceae bacterium | reverse complement strand
ATCAATAAAGCCGGGAATGATAAATGGGGCGTCGGATGCTATGCTCGACAAAGCCTCAACACGAAGCACTTTACCATCAGCAATGGTAATTGTGGCAGGATAGATCTGCTCTTTCCAGATGTCTACAAATTGTCCCTGTATGCTTTTCTCCGCAGCCATTGTTGTAATTTTAAAGCACCAAATTACCAATATGTTGATTCGTTTAGGACTGCTTTGCATTATTTTCTCTTGTTTTTCTGTTTTTGCCCAACCTGTCAATACGGAGAAACTTGTTTTAACGCAGGAATTACCTGAAGGTGTGGTGCGTGTGTATCAGTTTAATGAGTTTGTATATCATGTACGTGTGCAGTTATACGGACTCACGCATCAGGAGAATATCAGCAATGCAGTGATTGCTACACCTAAGCCTTATGGCATGTCTGATGTGGTGCGCAATGCAGATCATATTGCCATTGGTGCATTTCGGTTGAGTAGCTTGATCAATACCCATCAACAACGTGGGTTGCGTTTGTTGTTAGGAAAAGAAGAGCGCATATTTGGTGCAGGCGAAAGAGCCATTCCACAAAACAGAAGAGGCCATCGCTTAGACCTGAATAACAATCCTTGGTATGGATACAGCTATGGTGCGGAGAACCTGAATTTTTCTGTGCCTTTTATTCTTTCTTCCGAAGGCTATGCAGTCTTGTTTGATAATCCTGCGCGCGGTTATCTGGATATTGGAAAAACCAATACAGATGTATTAGAATATGGTGCATCATCAGGCGAAGTAAATTGCTATGTGATTCTTGGTAAGAGCTATGCATCTATTTTGCAGCAATACCATCAGCTTACTGGTACACAGCCCATTCCGCCTAGATGGGCTTTTGGCAATTTCGTGAGCAGATTTGGTTATCGCAGCGATGCGCAAGTGCGCGATGTGGTTGCGCGCATGAAAAAAGACAAATTCCCCATGGATGCTTTGGTCTTTGATTTGTTCTGGTTTGGTGATAGCATTCAACATACATTGGGTAATCTGGATTGGGTGAATCGCAAAGCCTGGCCTGATCCTAAACGTTTGCTCACAGATTTGTCTGCACAAAAAATCAATCCTGTGTTAATCACAGAACCTTTCTTTTTAAAAGATACACGTCAGTTCAATAATTCACTGCCATATCTCGCAAAAGACAGTACAGGTAAGCCTTTCATGCTTACTGATTTTTATTTTGGTTATGGCGGTTTGCTGGATGTATTTCGCAAAGATGCGCAAGAGTGGATGTGGCAGCATTATGCCAAGCAGATTGCCAACGGCGCCAAAGCTTGGTGGACAGATTTGGGTGAGCCGGAGAAACATCCGGCTGGTGTGCTGCATGATTTGCGTGATCTTGGTTTCAATAGACTATTTAGTGCAGATGAAGTGCACAATATCTACGGTCATTACTGGAACAAAATGATGTTCGAGCAATACGCGAAGCATTTTCCCGAGACACGTTTGTTTCATTTGAATCGTTCCGGTTATGCTGGTTCACAACGCTATGGTATTTTCCCTTGGACGGGTGATATCTCTCGCAGCTGGGAAGGTTTCAAAGCACAGATGCCTATATTGCTAGGCATGAGTTTGAGTGGTGTGCCCTATATCCATTCAGATGCTGGTGGTTTCTCCATGGTGAATCAGGATGATCCTGAATTATACTTGCGCTGGTTGCAATTCTCCGCATTCACACCAGTGTTTCGTCCGCATGGAACAGCACTAGAAGACATTACGCCAGCGAATACCAAATCTGTTCCTTCTGAACCTACGTTCTATCCCGAACCTTATAAGAAAGCAGCGAGATCTGTACTTCGTTTCCGTTATGATTTAACGCCATACAATTATACCCTCGCTTATGAGCAGGCAGTCAACGGTAAGCCATTGATGCGGCCCATGTTTTATACTTATTCAAGTGATAGCAATGCATACAAAGCCGAGCAGCAATACATGTGGGGCGATGCTTTGCTAGTAGCACCTGTGATTGAAAAAGGAGCTGTTACCAAACAAATCTATTTCCCCGAAGGCAAGTGGTATGATTGGATGCGCAACAAATCTTACTCAGGTGGTCGTTGGATCAGCGATTCAGTGGCTTTAGGTGAAATTGCCGTATTTGCCAGAGAAGGCAGTTTTGTGCCGGCAGTCTGGGGTTTCACGAATTTAGAAGACTATCATACAAAAGACTTAAATGTGGTCTATTTCCCCTCGACAAAAGCAACTAGTTATACCATGTATGACGACGATGGATTAACCAATAAGAGTTGGGAAAAAGGCGCTTTTGAACTCATTGAATTCAATGGCCAGCAATTGGCTGCAAGTACAAAAATCAGTATTGCCTCAACGGGGGGAAATTTCAAAGGCCAGCCCGAAGCACGTAATCTGCGTCTCTATGTAGCTGATTTGGCTAAGAAGCCGCAGTCGGTAATGGTAAACGGACAAGCGTACAAGCTGCAAGTCTATACCAAGGGCAGGAAGACAATGTTGCAGAAAGGCTACGCCGTATATTATCCGGATACCCGAATGTTAACAGTGGTTACACAGCTAAAGACTAAATCGGCGTTGCAAATACTGGTTCGTTAGCCCCACCGCTGGTATAATCGATTTTTTTCTCACTGCGATGGGTTGTAAATTACTTGCCCAATTCAACGCATATGAGAAAACTATTGCTGTTGTTCGCTGCTTGTACAGCTTTAACAACATTTGCTCAGAAAAAGAGAGTTAACACATCCGGTGCTGCGCCCGTTCCAGAAGTAACAGTGAATGCTGAAGCTGAAATCACGTCTAAGAAAAAATTTCGATTGGTTGGTCCCTTCCGCGGTGGTAGAAGTGCTGCTGTTGCTGGTGCTTACAAGAGTAAGAACACTTTTTACTTTGGTGGTACCGGCGGTGGTGTTTGGAAAACAACCGACGGGGGTAATAACTGGAAGAATGTTTCTGACAAATATTTTGGTAGCTCCATTGGTGCTGTTGCGGTAGCGCCCAGCGATGATAATATCGTGTATGCGGGTGAAGGTGAAAACACCATGCGTGGTAACGTAAGTGAAGGCCTTGGTGGCGTATGGCGTAGTGATGATGCAGGCCGCACTTGGAAGAATATTGGTTTGAAAGATGGTCGACACATCATTCGTTTAGTGATTCATCCGCGCGATCCAAACACAGTTTGGGCTGCTGTTGTAGGTCACTTGTTTGGCCCTAACGAAGAGCGTGGCGTGTACAAAACCACAGATGGTGGTAAATCTTGGAAGCGTGTACTCTATGTTAATAATCAAACTGGCGCGAGTGATCTGGTGATGGAGCCTGGTAATCCATCTGTCTTGTATGCAGGCTTGTGGCGCGTGATTCGTACACCATACTCATTAGAGAGTGGTGGCGAAGGCAGTGGCTTGTGGAAGAGCACTGATGGTGGAGATACTTGGACCAATATCTCAGCTAAGAAAGGCTTGCCCAAAGGTGTTTGGGGTATTGTAGGTGTTGCTGTGGCACCTTCCAATCCTGATAAGTTGTATGCAATTATTGAAAATGCCAATGGTGGTTTGTATTACAGCAATGATGCTGGAGAATCTTGGTCATTGGCCAGCAGCGATAACAATATTCGTCAGCGTGCATGGTATTATACCAAAGTATTTGTCGATCCTAAGAACGAGAACTTGGTGTATTGCCCCAACGTAGGTTTTATGCGTAGCCGCGATGGTGGCAGAACATTCCAGAGTGTGCCTACACCACATGGTGATCACCATGATTTGTGGATCGATCCGGAAGATGGTAATCGTATGATTGTGGCCGATGATGGTGGCGCACAAGTCTCGTTTGATGGTGCCAATAACTGGAGCACTATGATGAATCAACCTACCGCGCAGCTCTATCGTGTGTCAACTGATAATGCATTCCCTTATCGCATCCTTGTAGCACAGCAGGATAACAGCACATTGCGTATTCGTCATAGAACAGCAGGTGCAGGTATTACAGAGCGCGATTGGGATGTAACAGCAGGTAGTGAAAGTGGTTATGTGGTAGCAGATCCATTGAATCCTGAGATTGTCTACGGTGGTAACTATGGTGGTTATTTATCTCGCTTGGATCATAGAACAGGAGAGAACCGTGCCATCAATGTTTGGCCTGATAATCCGATGGGTGCTGGTGCAGATGTATTGAAGTATCGCTTCCAGTGGAACTTCCCCATCTTCTTCTCACCACACAATCCAAAGAAATTGTATTGCGCAGCAAATGTGTTGTTTGCAACAGAGAATGAGGGCGCTAGCTGGACTGCACTCTCTCCAGATTTGACAACTAACGATAAAACCAAGCAAGGCCCAAGTGGTGGTCCGATTACAAAGGACAATACTTCCGTTGAATACTATTGTACCATTTTCACTGCAACAGAAAGTTGGGTAGAGAAAGATTTGTTGTGGACGGGTAGCGATGATGGTATCATCAGCGTGAGCCGCGATGGTGGCAAGAATTGGGAAAATGTAACGCCAAAAGATGCACCTAAGTGGATGATGTGGAATAGTGTGGAAGTAGATCCTTTCAAGAAAGGTGCGGCGTATTTTGTGGGTACACGTTACAAAGTAGATGATTACACACCGTATGTCTATAAGACAGAAGATTATGGTAAGTCTTGGAAGTTAATTACTACTGGTATTGATAAAATGCATTTTACCAGAGCCATGCGTGCCGACAGAAAGCGTCCGGGCTTATTGTATGCAGGTACAGAATTTAGTATGTATATCAGTTATGATGATGGTGCTAATTGGAAGCCTTTCCAGTTGAACCTGCCTGTTGTGCCTATTACGGATTTAACGATTAAGGATAATGATTTGATTGTGGCTACACAGGGTCGTTCTGTATGGATAATGGATGATCTGACGATGTTCCAACAAGCCAACCAGGAAGTGATGCAGAAAAACTTGTTTGTATTCGATGTAAATCCTGCTTTGCGTATGCAGCGCGCTGGTGGTCGCTTCGAGCGCATGATGGGTGGTATGAATAGAAATCTGGGCACCAACCCGCCAATTGGCGCAGTGATCAATTTCTATGCAAAAAATGCTACTGATTCTACCAAAGCAAGTATCGCCATCTATGATGGTAACAAAAAGTTGATCAAGACTTTCAGTACTGATGCAAAAGATGCAGAGAATAAACTGGAGATCAACGCTGGAATCAATCAGTTTGTATGGGATTTACAATATCCTGGTGCTGATAGAGCAGAGGGTATGATTTTGTGGAATGGTACACCAGGTACTATCCTTGCTGCTCCTGGTAAGCATTATGCCAAGGTGAAAGTAGGTAGTGATTCTGCAGAAGTGTCTTTCGATATTGTACCTGATCCTGTTTACAATATGAGTCAGGCTGATTATGAAGCTCAACGTGATTTTCTGCTGCAGGTAAAGGATAAGTTTAATGAGGTACAGAAGAGCATTAAGGATATTCGTGCAGTACGCGCACAAATCAATGAACTCACTGGCCGCTGGGGTAGAGAAACACCTAAAGAATTTAAAGAACAGGCTGATGCTATCAATAAGCAGTTAACAGCGATTGAGGAAACTTTGTGTCAGACTAAATCAAAGAGTGGTCAGGATCCATTGAACTTCCCTATTCGTTTGAATGATAAACTGAGCGGCTTGTTCGATGTTGCATCTAGCGGCAATATGCCCCCTAGCAAGCAAGCGAGAGAAGTTTATGCAGACTTAGCCGGTCAGTGTGATGCGGAACTAAGCAAATTGAAAAAGATCATGAAGGAGGAATTGCCTAAGCTCAATCAGTTGATCCGGGAAAAGCAATTACCGGTGATTGGTTTACGCAATTAAGCATTGATTTATGTATAAGCAAATGCCTCCATTAGGAGGCATTTGTATTTAAGCACACCAAGTGAATTTCCTTAGTGTATCACAATCGCATCAATTACTACTACATCACTTAAGAATCCTGTACATATCCCTTTTACAGTTATCTGCTTACCTATTTCTGCATTTGGCAATTCAGTAACCAATGTGCAATGTACACTTGTAAATGGATCAGCTGATGATAAGGTAATTGTTTGCTTTCCTTCTTGGTTTTTCCCTATTTCTTTTATTGTACCTGTTATGGATAATGCTTTATTGAGGTATTGGGCGTTGGCTGTGGACTCATCTTTTTGATAGGCACTAATCAGTGAGTCGGCTACAATTGTAATGGCAGTTTCATCTGCAACAGAACGTTTAAAGTGCGTTGGTCTATAGAATATGAAATACCATATGCCTATTACTGCTAAAACTGCAGCAATTAAGCCGGTAAGAAGTACTTTCTTAAGCATTGTACTAGTTTATTTGTCTGAAATAAGTTTTACCAATCTTTTTTAAACTCTTTTGGTTTAACTATGGTGAATACTCTAGAGATATTAAAGCCAAAATGAATATCACCTTTACCCCACTGACCAGTTGTTTCGGTAATAAACGTTCTTTCTGTCATACCGGTAGAATTGGTGAAGTGTAATTGAAACACGTGTCCGCCTGTTTCAATATCAAAACCAACAGAGAAGGAGTTATAATATCCGGAAAGCTTATTGAACTGATAATAATATTCTCCAGTTAGGTTTACTCTTTTCGAAATGCGCTGTCTAGCACCAATACCTAATGAGAATAAATCATTTGGATCATTAGCAGTAGGCACGATATTATAGTGTACGATGGTAGGCATTAACTGAATGGAGGTATAGTCATTGAACTTTCGTGCAATCAATAATTGGTGTGCGAAGTATAGTCTGTCTGTGAAATTTTTTGTGATGGTTGGATCAGGATCTTTCAGCGTTTTTAGAATACCTGTTGCCACATAGCTTAATGAAATTGGCATATGCTTTTTGCCACTGCTTTGTCTAAGTAGTTTGTATTTCACAAAGCCATCAAATTGTTTTTCAAAAGTGCTTCTACCAATACCTACCATGAGCTTATCTGTAATGCCATAATCCAAAGCCATACGCATACTGGCATTGTCCAACCCAAATAAATTATACGCACCTTGATTGACTCTACCAAAACGGTGGTTGATACGAAAGTCAAGAATACCCTTGCCAACATTCTCAATGGTATGGCCATTGGTTAGTCGGGTAGTTTTGAAGGTATAGGCTGCATAATCCGTTTTATCTTTGGTTTCTTTCTTGTTTTGTTCATCCATGTCTTTGAACAAGTCAATGTCTTGGGCATGAAGAGAACTCTGTATCAGCAAACAGCTGAGTGCTATTATCAATTTTTTCATAGTAATTATTCGTATTTGCATTGAACATTGATTTCAACATCACTGGCAATTTTAGAGCCGATATAACTGCCGGTAACATTATAATCTTTTAGTGCTATTCTAAATGTACTAGTCAGCGTTACTTTGCCATCGTTAATAGTGATGACACCTGTTGGCTGCACTTTTTTAGATACGCCATGCAGGGTAAGGGTACCATCTGCTGTAACTGGGTATTTACCATCCTTGGTAAAGTCCACACTGTTGATATTGGTAATAAAGCCCTTGAAATCAGCTTTCGGAAACTTGGTGCTTTCCATATAATTCTCGTTAAAATGATCTTCCATCAATTGGTTCTCGAACTTGAAACTTTTGATGAGTAACATGAACACAATCTGTCCATTTTTATCAATCATTTTACTGTCTGCTTGGTTATTAATACCCTTGATTTTTTCGATTGGTGAACTGGCGTTAAAGCTGATTTGTCCGCTCTTGGTACTATATACTTTCTGACTGAAACTTGCTATGCTGATCAGCATAGCGGCTATAAACAAAGATTTTTTCATGTTGATTGCTTTAAGGATTAATTATTCAGCATGCCTTTATTGATCCAGGCACGAACTTTATTGATGGAACAATCTGGGAGTTTGCTACTTCCCTTGGGCATGGCAGAGGCAGCACCATTTTGCAAAATCGAATTCAGCAATCTGCCGTTGGCTGCATAGGTTTTTACGCCTGCATAAGTATCTAAGACGATACCAGCACCTGCTGCTGCAGTACCGCCATGACAGCTATTGCAACTTGCATTCATTAGCGGGGCAATTGTAGCGCTATAGGTTACAGTAGTAGTATCGCAAGCTGCACCAGATGATGGATAAACCAGATCTGCCTTGTCGTAGTAGCAACCTTGTATCAGCAGTATGCACAATACCAGTGTTGAAATAGATAATATTTGCTTTTTCATGATGATTGGATTGGTTAGTTAGGCATATTGGCATTGATCCATTTGGTTAGTTGCTGCACTTGGCAGTCGCTCATCTTTGCAGCCGGCGGCATGCGCTGAGGTGCAGGCAGGGTGGCCGAGTGATTGATGGCATTCAGGAACAAAGCTTTGTTTGCGTTGATATAATTCTGCGCTGCTGTTAAAGTGCCCAGATATACGCCACCTGAACCTGGCATGCTGCCATGACAACCGTTACAGTTGGTAGCTAGGAGGGATTGAATGGCATTCGTATACGTAAACTTGCTTGTATCACAAGCGCTTACACAAGTAGTGTTTTTAGCACCTTGGTTAATCCATTTTTGTAAAACCGCAATTTGTGTACTACTTAACTGGGGTGAATTTTTAGGGGGCATAGAACCCTTGGTAATCTCCCTGAAATACTTGCTGTTGTTGGGATTACCCGGGCTAATTCCCTTCATGATATTGAAATAGGTTTCTAGTGACACGCCTTCTTCTGCAGAGCCACTTCCATGGCAGCCTTTGCTACCACAATAGCTTTGAAAGACTGGAAGTACTTCTGCGGTGAAGCATACAGAATCACTTGTTGGGTTGACAATCGGAACTGGGGTTTGAGATACTGATGCATCAATCATGTCATGTTTACAGGTAATAAACAGTAATGAGATACCCCCAAAAATCCAAAGAGATTTTTTCATGTGCTTGCAGGGTTTTATAGTGAATAAAGTTACCTAAAGGTAGATGACTAAAAAGTGACAATTGTTGCCCTCTATGTTAAAAAAAATCATTATGACATTTATTAAGAATTGTTTGACAAATGAAACATAACCATTTCTTAACATGATTACTTAGTTATGCTGAAATGTATATCTATGCAAAAGCGTGTGATCGTCTTGTTGACGAACTTATTTCCGCTTCGTTGTTATAGTGCCAATAGGTGTATCAACTTCCATTTGTACGAGATTGCCATTTTGGTAGATATACGTACTAGACTTGCCATCTGGATTGGTGACTTTATACTTCCCATTGCCCAATGTTGCAATAGTTACATTGGCGCCCCACATATTGGAGAATACAGTACTCAATCCTTTGGGCTCTCTAAAGTAAAGATCTGCTACACAGAATTGTATTTCCTGATTGCTAATGCTGGTTTTTGTACCGTTTCGCTCAATGCTGTATTGTTTATTTCCTGTGCGAGTTGTCTGGGCATGCACATCTGAAGAGCCCCGATTCGCGTGTCGATAAGCCGTGCCTTTAATCAGGCTGCCATTTTCATGTGTGGTGGTTAGCTCTGATTCTACGTGTACAGATACCATCAATACTTTATTATCGCAATTGGTTTTGATATCTTTTATCGACTTGTTGTTTGTCTTTTGTTCTGATGCAATAACATCTCCAATGTCTCTGCCCTTCATGAATACATCGAAGCTGATATTAGTTTGTTGCGCATTTCCAATTATGGCGAAAAGCAGCAAAGACAATCCGGATAAGCAGATACGCATGGCAAATTGTTTAAACTGAATTTACGGAAATCTCTCGTGCAACTATAAATTGAGCCAGTAATTTAGCTTGAAAACAATAGCCCTATTTCTATTCTTGAGTATAGGCGTAGTGAGATAGTTATCTGTATAGACCAAGAAGAAATCGCTCATGGGTTTGTAACGCCATTGGAAGCGACTATTGATATTGAAGTTATTGTTCTGCGTATTGTATTGTAAAAAGGTTGTCCAGAAAATACTTGTGGTAAAATTGATTTCAACGCGTGGTGCAATCAAGAGTAACTCGGTTTTTCCATAAACACCGGGAAAGCGTAAATCGTAGTAGTCTGCTTGTAAAGCAATATTCAGGTGTGGTTGATTTCGATAATTGATCATTGCGCTAACCTGCTTGCTGGTACCATTATAAAACTCACCACCACCGGCACCAATACGGAAGCTGAATGTTTTTCTGAAGTCAGACTCATACTCTACAAAAAAGTCCTTGTAGCGATAATATCCCTTGGGTATTGGTGTGGCACCTGTAAAACTGGTGGGAAACAATAGGTCTACTTCGCTCACGCCGCCGCGCATAAAAAGATTCGAAGTGTTCCTGAACTGCATATTATAACGCAGGTTAATATTCCGCTCGTTGAAACTGTTATTGGGGTTATTGATTAATAAGTGACTGAAAACAATATTGTGTTGATTGAGTAATGTTTTCTTAGGGAATATGCGATAGCCTATTTCATTGTACAATTGCTTAAATCCAAGCCTGATAACAGAATCCTGTAACGCATCATAGTTTTCAATTCTTTGGATAAAACCCATATCCGCATAGTAATTGGTGCCAACGGTTGAATAATCAGTCATGATATTCAGGTTTCTTCCATTATACATGCCACCAATATCAGTGAATAGGTCATCGCCTTTAACGCCTGGCTTATAACTTTTGTGATAGGCAGACCATGCATTCCATTTGCCTTGGATATCAGAATAGTTGAATTCACCACCAAGATTTCTACCGTATTCATCCAGCGGTTGGCGCTTCAACTCATCGGCTGTCATAAATGCCTGACGATTTAAAAAATACGTATTGAAACTAGAGCGCTTGAATACTTGGTGCTTCACTGAAACTGCAGAATAGTTCTCAGGTGCATAGTCGCCTTTTCTGCCTGTTTGCATATTCATGATACCAATACGTGTACGCTTATCCAAATTGCCGGTTAGACGCACACCGCCCAATATGGGAATTCTATTGGCAAATTTGTCTAAGCCAATACGTCTGGAATAAAATGGTCTGATGAGTGGAATGCCATATTCAGAATAGAGATCAGCATTCTCTAAGAAGAAATTACGACGCTCTGGAAAAAAGATATTGAAGCGGGTAAGATTAGTTACTTGTCGGTCAACTTCAATTTGTGAGAAATCTGGGTTCACGGTAATATCTAAATTCAACGAAGAGTTGAGCGCCACTTTAGCATCAAAGCCCGCATTGAATTCACCTTTGGCCGATTGATTATTCTCCGCATCACTGTTGATACCACCCGTTGAGTATGGAATGAATACGGTATTGCTTTTTGATTGCGGTGGCAATGCATCCCAAACCAAAGCGCCTGTATAGCCAATATCATAGGAGCGGAAATTCACGGGTACATGTGTCCAAACTGAGTACTCATTGGTCTTTGTATCAATGCGTACGAAATTGATGCCCCAGGTTGTCTTATCGGCTGTATAGCGCAGCGATTTGAAAGGAATGGCTATTTCTGCAGTCCATTTATCTGCGTATTGCTTTGTAGCAGAATACCATTTATTATCCCAGCTTGGGTCTAAGTCGCTACTTGTGTTGATGAGTGATTCAGACTGGGTATTGAATGCATTCACCACAAAAAAATACCCATTGGTTCTTTGGTTCACGGGGTCAAGTACGATGCCAAAGCCATCATTGCCATCATGCCCCACATCTCTTTTTAAACTGGTGATAAAGGCTTTGCCAGAGTCATGCGCAGTTACCGCGAAGTAAATAAAACGATCATCATAAGTAGTGCGTACTTCTGTTTTGCGTTTGGGTCTGCCTTCATCAGTAGGGAACTTTAACCAGAATGGCGAAGTAGTAGCAGCAGTTTGCCAGATAGTCTCATTCAGTTCTCCATCAATCTTAATGGTGTTGCTGGTCTTAACTATAGGTAATTGATAGTCTTTTTGAAAAGTGATACCATCCCTTTGCTGAGCAAAGGCTGATATACAAAGCAACAGCTGTAATGTCAGTAAGCTTAGTTGGTTGCGCACAAGATCTTAAGGGTTTGCTAATAGCTATAGGGGCTAAGATAGCCCTATTTCCTTATTCACCATTCAGCAAATCGGGTCTTCTGGTCTTGGTTCTTTCTATTGCCTGGTCATAGCGCCAGTCGGCCACTTTTTTAGGGTCACCACTCAATAAAACATCCGGCACCAGCAAACCGCGGAAATCAACTGGTCTGGTATAAACCGGGGGCGCCAATAATTGATCTTGAAAAGAATCGAAAAGGGCTGAGGTTTCATCATTCAGTACTCCAGGCAATAGGCGACCAATGGCATCTACCACCACAGCAGCAGCCAGCTCGCCACCACTGAGTACATAATCGCCAATAGAAATTTCCATGGTTACATACTGTTGTCGAATGCGCTCGTCTATTCCTTTGTAATGTCCGCAAATGATGAGCAGCTTTTCTTGCAGCGATAAACGATTGGCAATCTTCTGTTCAAATCTTTCGCCATCTGGTGTCATGTAGATGATGGCATCGTATTGGCCATATTGTGCTTGCAATTCATCAATGGCTTTTGCCAGTGGTTCGCACATCATCACCATACCGGCGCCACCACCATATTGATAATCATCAATCTGTCCGTAAGCATTCACTGCCCATTTACGGAGATGGTGTACCCTTACTTCCAGCAAGCCCTTATCCTGCGCACGCTTCATGATGCTGTGTGAAAGTGGACTTTCTAATAGTTCGGGTAATACACTGATGATGTCGATGGTCATGTATAAACAATTAAAAGTTCTGAACCAATGTAATACTTTGCCTGCACCAAGTGCGTACAGGGGTGCCATTCAATTTTGCTGGAATCCAGTTTTTGCTGGATTTCAAGATTACCCGCATCGCTTCTTCTCTTGTACCATAGCCGGGATCTGTTTCTGATTTCACGAACAAAATTTCTCCCTTCTCTGATAAAACAAATGCTATAACTACGGTATACTTACCTTGTGGCGCTTGGTTTCTATACATCAAGTTTCTATCTAAATTCCTTTCAAGAAATCTCAGCCAGCCGTTGATGCCTCCTTTAAACTCAGCATTTTCTGTGGGTTTGCCATAGTAGATATTCGCTGTATCAACTGGCTCTTGAGCTTTGGCAGTTGATAGCAGGCTAAAAAAAAGAATCAAAAAGAATGCTTGTTTCATATCAATTAGTTTTCCATGAAATCATCTAAATCTCTTCTTTCACGTTTAGTTGGTCGGCCAATCTTACTCAAACGTTTACCGGTATGAAAAGAAGCTGCAACAACTTTCGCGCGTTCAATTTCTTCTGCAGGTGTTAGGTCTAAGTAATGCTGTATTGCTTCACTGTATTGTACACGATGATCCAATAAACCGGTTATTTTAATCACCCAACGCTTGGCTTCAGTCTTCACTTCATACTCATCGCCAACATGCACTGTTTTGGCTGCTTTGGCCACTGCGCCTTGAAATTTCACCTTCCCTTTTTCGCAGGCTTCTGCAGCCTGTGAGCGGGTTTTGAACAGGCGTATCGACCATAAGTATTTATCCAGCCTCAACTTCTCTTTCGCCTCAGCCATGATTATTTGTTCGCGTAATACTGATGGAAATAAGGAATGGTTTCAATGCCCTTGTAGAAATTGAAGAGGTCGTATTTCTCATTTGGACTATGCAGGTTATCGCTATCCAAACCAAAGCCCATGAATACAATCTTCAGTCCCAATTCTTTTTCGAACAAAGCGCAGATGGGAATACTACCACCACCACGCACCGGGATAGGCTCCTTGCCAAAAGTGGTGTGAATCGCTTTCGCAGCTGCTTGGTATTCTTTCGAATCAATTGGCGTCATATAGGGTTCACCACCATGATGCTCTGATGCTTTTACAGTAACACCTGCCGGCGCGATGCTTTTGAAATAGTTCAACAGTTTCTCTGTGATCTTAGTAGAAGATTGATTGGGTACCAAGCGTGCTGAAATCTTTGCAAATGCTTTTGATGGTAATACGGTCTTAGCACCTTCGCCGGTATAACCACCCCAGATACCGTTCAATTCCAATGTTGGACGAATACCTGTTCTTTCATTCGTAGTATATCCTTTTTCGCCCCACAATTCAGTAACACCTAAGTCTTGCTTATACGCAGCTTCATCAAAAGGTGCTTTCGCCATTTTGGCTCTCTCTTCAGGTGTTGCATTTACCACATCATCATAGAATCCTGGAATAGTGATATGATTATTTTCATCATGACATGATGCAATCATTTTAGCCAGCATGGTGATGGGGTTTGCTACAGCACCACCATATACACCACTGTGTAAGTCGCGGTTAGGACCAGTCACTTCTACTTCAATATAACTCAAGCCACGAACCCCCACATCAATGGAAGGTGTATCCATGCTGAGCATAGAAGTATCACTGATCAGAATAACATCTGCTTTTAGTAAATCTTTATTCTTTTGTACGAATGTCGCTAGGTTAGGGCTACCCACCTCTTCTTCGCCTTCTATCAGGAATTTGATATTGCAAGGAAGCGTGCCGCTATTGTTCATCACTTCCAATGCTTTTACGTGCATGAAGAATTGGCCCTTATCATCACAAGCACCACGTGCATAGATTTTACCGTCTTTGATCACTGGCTCAAACGGACCGCTATGCCAGAGCTCCAATGGATCAGGTGGCTGTACATCATAGTGGCCATAGACCAACACTGTTGGCTTGGAAGAATCTACATTTTTCTCGCCATAGACAATTGGGTGGCCTGGTGTAGCATATATTTTCGTTACATCAGCACCTGCTTTTTTCAGGTGTGCTTCCACTGCTTCTGCGCAACGAATCATGTCTTCTTTATGCTCACTTCTTGCACTTACGCTGGGTATTCTTAAGAGATCCAGCAGTTCTTCTAGAAAACGGTCTTTATTGGCGTCCTGATATTGCTTCCAAGCTTCCATAATCGTTATTTTAAAATGGGCTACGAAATTAGTCAGTTATTGCCGTTTGACAGCATATTTATGCTTTGGCGGGTAATTCGCGACTACTCTGGTGTTTGGCATTGGACAGGAGATTGTTCAGGTCCCAAAGAACTGTTTCCTCCTTAGGGTGTAAGCGCTTTTCGCATTGGCTTTTACTGCAGATGCGGCAACTGAAGGGTAGGCAGCCATCGGTATGTACAAATAGTTCAATGGCATCGCCAAATTCTTGGCGAATAATCGCACCCAATTGATCAATTTCCTGATGCGCTTCATGAATATTCATGAACCAGGGCACAGTAAGGTGACAGTCGATATGCAGGGTAATGCCATATTTGATAACACGAAGATTGTGCAGATCAACCCAGTTTTCCTGACGATTGGCATTCAACACATCTACAAATCTTTGTAACAAAGCCATATCAGCTTCATCCATGATGCCAGCCAATGAAGCGCGTACAATCTGATAGCCGTTGTACATGATATAGATGCTCATTACAGCAGCAAGTGCTTTATCTATCCATGCCAGTCCGGTAATCAACATCAACAGCAAACCCAGAATAATGGCTAATGTGGAATAGGTATCTGTTTGTAAATGTTTACCACTGGCCTGAAGGGCAAGAGATTGATTCTTTTTACCAATGCGAATACAAACGGCTCCAGCGATATAGTTCAACACTGCTGTGATGCCTACTAATATTAGTCCTGTATCTAGTTTGTGTACTTGTCCGTCATCCAATACGCTGCGAACTGTTTCATAAATGATTAGTACACCTGCTAGAATAATTAAAGTGCCTTCAATTGCAGCAGAGATAAACTCTGCTTTACCATGCCCATAAGGATGTTCTTTGTCGCGCGGCTTGGCTGCGATATATAAACTATATAATCCAATAACCCCTGCTAATACATTGACAATGCTTTCTAAGGCATCTGTAAGAATTGACAGTGACTGAGTAAAAAAGTATGCAATGATTTTACCTACTAATAGTACAACACTCAGGATCGATATCCAAAGCTGTACACGAAAATTCTGTTTGGCAGTTTCCAAGGGTCTTGTTTCCGTAAATGTACAGCTTTGTTATGCCTATGCCAATGACTGCATAAACTTTTGCATGGTTTGGTTCAACGAATCAAAAGGTTGATAGCCCTTGCTTAGGAGATAATATTTTTCATCAACCAATGCAACCAGTGCAGGGTAGCCCGTAATGCCCATGGCTGCTGCATATTGAAAATCTTGTTCTGCTGCATAACGTTGTTCTTCGCTTTGCATTTGTTGTATAAATATAGTGCCATCTAATGATGGGTAGGCTTGCAGAATATCCAGATAGGTTTGATCGTCTTGCAAATCCTTGGCTTGTGCAAATTGTGCATCTTGTATGGCTGAGGCAAATGCCAGCGATTGTTCAGGATAATATGATTTAAATACACTGAGTGCAACTGAAGGCTTCACAGAAGATTGGTATAGTTTACCGCTGCGCAATTGCGCTTTATATGCTTCACCCATGGTTACGCCGGTATATTCCTCCAGCCTTGGAATGGCTTGCAGAATATAGTTGGCCATTTGTTCATCCATAATGCCTTCTCTCGCACCTGTTACCATACCGCCACTAATCACTTCCACTGTAAACTTGTCTGCATAAGTATCTTCAATCTGTCGCATCACCGGACCAAAACCATAACACCAGCCACAGAGCGCATCGTAGACATACAACAATTTCCCTTTCATCTTAAATAAGTTCGATGGTATAGTTAACCGGGCAATGTTTTTTGATCATGATACTAACACCACAATACTTCTCCTGTGACAAATCAACAGCACGTTTTACTTTATCAAAATCTTCCGGTGCTGCATTGATGCGATAGGTGAGATTGATATGTGTAAATACTTTCGGTACATCTTCAGTTTGTTCTGCTTCTGCATGTATTTCCAGCTTGCTAAAAATCACGCGCATTTTTTGCAGCATCTCCACTACATCAATACCGGTACAACCACAGACTGATGCCAATAACATGCGCTTGGGGCTCATGCCGCTGTTCAATCCGCCACCTTCCACAGTTGTATCTAATCGGGCAATATGTCCGCTGTCTGCAACAGCATCAAAAGCCAGGGCTTCTACCCATTTTACGGTTGTCTGCATACAAAAAGTTTGTGCAAAGGTAGTAAACCCCTTTGCGGTGTAATAGGTAAAGATTATCGATTCAGGAAATTAAATGGCTGCTTCAAAGCGCTGCTGCACGTAATTCCAGTTCACCACATTCCACCAGTTGGTGACATAATCGGCTCTTTTATTTTGGTACTTCAAATAGTAAGCATGTTCCCACACATCCAAGCCTAGAAGCGGTAAGCCTTTGAGTTCGCTCACATCCATGAGCGGATTGTCCTGATTGGGTGTAGAACCAATGATGAGTTTTTTATCATTATTCAACACCAGCCATGCCCAGCCACTGCCAAAGCGGTTTTTGGCTGCATCGCTGAATTGTGTTTTGAACGTGTCGAAAGAGCCAAAGCTGCTGTCGATAGCTGCTGCTAGTTTGCCAGAGGGTTTACCGTTGGCGCCCGGCTGCATGCATTGCCAAAACAATTCATGGTTATAATGACCACCACCGTTATTGCGCATCTTGGCTGAATATTTGGACATAGTACCCAGCAATTGCTCCAAAGCAACAGCATTAGTATTCACTTTCTCTGCCACACAAGCATCAGCGAGATTCTTGGTATAAGCAGCTGCATGTTTGGTGTAGTGAATCTCCATGGTCATGGCATCAATCACCGGCTCTAGCGCATTGTAGCCATAGGGCAGCGGTGCTTGTGTGTATGCAAATGCTGCTCGTGTATCAGCAAAAGCTGGTAACACTGTGGCACTTAAACCAATGGCAGCAGCGGCTTTGCCGGTATTGCTGATAAATGCTCTTCTGCTAAGTGGGTTGGCCATAATCATCAGGCTTTTGTTTGCCTGTCTTATTGAAGTTAGTAAATATCTTTTTCAACTGGACGTAGGAGCGATAGTAGAACTCTTTATTGAATAGCTGAGAGTCGCGCATAGCCTTATACGTCAGGAAGAAGCCAATCGGTATCAAAACAGCAGTAGATAACCACATGCCTGCAAAAGCAGTGGTAACAGATTCTTTCACAATTTTCTCACCAACCGTATTCATCAGGTGAAAGAGTACGAAAAAGATGATGGCAAATACCAGTGGTGTGCCCAATCCGCCTTTGCGAATAATGGCACCTAGCGGTGCACCAATTAAGAACAAGACAATACAGGCTGCAGATAAAGTGAATTTTCTATGCCATTCAATTTCATGCAAGCGCACGCTGGCTGATTTGAATTTATAATCAGTAGCCAGATTTTTTACAGCATTTTGTGCACTCACCAATTGGGTATGTGCTCTTTCAATAATGCGTAGTTTGAAAGAGTCAGGTATAGATCCTGCAAAGCCAGCTTTACCAATGGGTTTGAATTTTTTGAGTGAGTCTGCGGCTGTCCAAACAGAATCGCGAAAACGAATAAAACTAAGATAGGGTTGAAGGTCAGCAGTAGCTCTTTTGCGATATACCGTATCGCCTTTCACCAAAGAATCGATAGAATGATTCAGCTGGCGGATACTCAACATTTTTGGATCGTAGCGAAAAGCACTATCCTCTGTTTTACTCATCTTAAAGCTGCGCAGGTCGAGCACTTTTTTGTACTCTTTAAAGCCCATGCGGATATACTCCGTATTCGTGCTGATGCGTGGTCCTCTTTCTTCGTAGCGCCAGCCGTTCTTTAAAGTAAACTCTAAGAATTTTTTATCCGGTGTTACACGCATCACACCATCATTGGCTACAATCATATTGTCTTGTAGCTGATAGTTGCGTTCATAAATCACCACATTATGGATGATACTGTCGTTTTTTTCTTTCTTCCCAATCTTGATCACAAAGCCTTCAATCTTATCGAAGAAAACACCTTCTTTGATTTCAAACGCGGGCTTAGATACGATGATATCATATTTGAGTGAAGCCAGTTTTAACTGAGCAACAGGGATGATATTGTTGGAGAACAAAAAAGCCAATCCGCTCAACACGATCGTTACTAACAAGAGTGGGCGCATGAATCGCGCCAGCGAAATACCTGCAGATTTAATCGCAACGATCTCGAAAGTTTCTCCAAGATTACCGAATGTCATAATAGAGGATAAGAGCAAAGCCAGTGGCAATGCCAATGGTATCCAGCCAATCGCTACCAAGCCCGTAAGTTTGGCCAAAGTCAGGAGATCTAGTCCCTTACCCACAAGGTCATCAATATAGAGCCAGAAGAACTGCATGATGAGCACAAACAGCGAGATAATGAAAGTGGCCACAAAGGGGCCGAGGAATGCGCGAATAATGAGTATGTCCAGTTTTTTGATCACCTGCCTGCTTGTGCGGATATTTGATGCATGGCAAATGTAATGCTTTCAGATAGGGAACTGGAAATGGTGACCAATGCGGAACTGATTTTAACAAAGAACCGCATTATCCAGAAAGTGATGGAACTCTTTGGTGAGGTGAGTACTGCAGCACAAATCATTCTTGCCAATGGCTTGCTGAACGATTTACCTGAAGTGCAGGCTATCGGTCCGAAAATATCCAAAGGAGAACAGTATCAGGAACTACCCTGGGTGATGTTGGATTATCCAAGATTGTTCAGCAACCAGCATGTGTTGGCCATCCGCTGTTTTTTTTGGTGGGGTAATTATGTAAGTGTGGCCTTGCACCTGAAAGGCGCTTATCTAGCGCAGCACCGTGCAGCATTGGAGGCAAGCATATGGGCTGAAGGCACTTTATTTGATACTGGGCAGGATGAGTGGAATAATGATCTCATGCATGCCGACTTCCAACCTATTCAGCAAATACCTGCAGCCGTTTGGCAGGAGCGTAGCTATCTCCGTATTGCAACAAAAATCCCACTCAGGGAGTGGGATCATATCGAATCATTGTTGATCAATCAGTATCAATACCTCAATCAGCGTTTAACTACCTAGGCGGTGGAAAAGCTCTTTGATTTGGTATTCCCATAACTGGCTTTGGTCTTTGATTTCGCCCTTCTCGGCAAAATCCTTCACGATCAGGATGGTCTGGTTAGAGATTTCCGTCTTCTCAATACGGAATTCAAAATATTCATGTTTATCGGTATGCAACCAACGGAAACGAACATATTTATCCTGCTCCAGATCCAGTAATTCTGCCTTATCGGGCTTGCCGCCATTCCATGAAAAGCTGTAAACACCTTCCCACTCATCCACTTTATCTGCAAACCATTCCTGCAAGCCAGCTGGCGTGCTCAGGAACTCGTACAAAATAGCGGGAGAACAACGTACCGGAAACTCTAATGTAAATAACTGCCTCTTACTCATTCGAAAATTTGATTTTCCTGCATTGCAGGGGCTGCAATTATATGAATTAATCCATAGTAGCCAAATGTTTTTTAAACAGATTAGTGAAACTACGGAGGCGTTATCTGGCCCCTTTTGTATGTTCACTGATAATCAGCAACTTGAAAATGCTATTGCTGTACTTACGCCATTCTTTATGTAATTGATAAGTCTTCTAACAGCCTTAACGTTTCTTGCGGCTTTGTGCTGGTGGCCTGGTGTAAACCACCTTAAAATCCCATTAAAACACTACAAACTCGGCATTACCCTGCAGATTCTGTTGTACGTTTATTGTCCAATATCCAATGAAAGCGTGGCAGCATATCCTGGAAAAACCACTGCTACATCCCCGAAGGTCCAATATATCCTGTGGAAGCTACCCCAGCTGGTCTCTATCCCCTTCGGGTTTTCTTTTGATCAAATTGCATCAACTATATTTGCCTCTCTTAAGTGAACCTCAGGTTCACTTTTTTTTCGCGGAAAACTGCAAAACCTATGTTTCAAAATCTGTCTGAAAGGCTCGAGTCGGCGTTTAAACACCTGAAGGGAGAAGCCCGAATTTCTGATCTCAATATTGCCAATACCATTAAAGATATCCGCCGCGCATTGGTGGATGCCGACGTAAACTATAAGATCGCCAAAGAATTCACCGATAAGGTGAAGGACAAAGCACTGGGTGAGAAAGTGCTTACTTCTGTGAGTCCCGGCCAATTGATGGTGAAGATTGTGCAGGATGAGTTAACGGAACTCATGGGTGGTACTGCGGCTGATTTTAGCATCAGCGGTAATCCTGCGGTGATTTTGATTGCAGGCTTGCAGGGTAGTGGTAAAACGACTTTCACAGGCAAGCTGGCCAATTACCTGAAAACACAAAAGGGTAAGTCGCCCTTGGTGGTAGCTGCAGATATCTATCGTCCTGCGGCCATTGATCAGTTAACGGTATTGGCTGGACAAATAGGCGTGGACATTTACGCAGAGCGCGAGAACAAAGATGCTGTAGCGATTGCGCAGAATGCGATCAAGGAAGCCAAGGCAAAAAACAAAAATGTGGTCATCATCGATACGGCCGGTCGTTTGGCAGTAGATGAAGTGATGATGACGGAAGTGGCCAATATCAAAGCAGCGGTAAACCCTACCGAAATTTTGTTTGTGGTGGATTCCATGACGGGTCAGGATGCGGTGAATACGGCGAAAGCTTTTAATGACCGACTCGATTTCAACGGTGTTGTCTTAACCAAATTAGATGGCGATACCCGTGGTGGTGCGGCCCTGTCGATTCAGTACACGGTAAACAAACCGATCAAGTTTGTGAGCAGTGGCGAAAAGATGGACACGCTGGATGTATTCCATCCGGATCGTATGGCCCAGCGTATTTTGGGTATGGGTGATATTGCTTCACTCGTGGAAAAAGCCCAGGCGCAGTTTGATGAAGAGCAGGCCAAGAAGCTGGAGAAAAAAATTCGCAAGAACCAATTCGATTTTCAGGATTTTCTGGATCAGTTACAACAGATCAAGAAAATGGGTAACCTGAAAGATTTGATGGGTATGATTCCCGGTGTGGGCAAAGCCATTAAGGATGTAGACATCAGTGATGATGCATTCAAAGGCATTGAAGCCATGATCAAATCCATGACACCTGAAGAACGTGCCAATCCAGATATCATTACACCACAGCGTCGTGTGCGTATTGCCAAAGGCAGTGGTAAGGATCTGCAGGAAGTAAATGCGTTTATGAAGCAGTTTGAGCAGATGAAGCAGATGATGAAGATGATGAACAATATGCCGATGCGCGGTATGCCCGGTATGGGTGGATTGATGGGGAAGCGATAGCGTAAGCACATAGTTACTTGCTATATCAGCCGCCTTGAATGTTAATTTCCTGCTGAAAATCAGGGTTTTAAGCCTTTCATCCCGGCCGGCTTTGGAAAATTGGGGGTATCGGTTTACATTTGCCGTCCATATTTTTAAAACCCTATTTCCTAACGCCGTTAAAATTTCTATTTACAATGGCCGTAAAAATGAGACTGCAAAGGCACGGCAGTAAAAAGCGCCCCTTCTACTTTATCGTAGTAGCAGACGCACGTGCACCAAGAGATGGTAAGTTCATCCAAAAGATTGGTACTTACAACCCGCTGACTGTTCCCGCAACCATTCAACTCGATCGCCAGAAGGCCCTCGATTGGCTGCACAAGGGTGCGCAACCCACGGATACAGTTCGCCGTATTCTCTCTTTCAAGGGAGTATTGTTCCTCAAGCACCTGTTGCGCGGTGTAAAATTGGGTCTGTTCGACGAAGCAACTGCAATGGTGAAATTCCAGAAGTGGCACGAAGAGCATGAAGCCAATATCAAGCGCAGAACAGATGATCACAGAAAGGCAAGAACTGCTCGCAAGGCAACGCCTGTTGTGAAGAAAGTTGAAGCACCTGCTGAAGCTGCACCTGCAGAAGGCGAAGCTGAAGCTTAATGCATACAAATTCCCTGTGAATCCCGTCCCGATCAACCGGGATGGGATTTTTCTTTTAACCCAGGTTTTGCTGTAAAGCTGCAAAACCTGCCCGCAGGGCCGACGAAAGCCAAATGGCTTTATCGGGGTTAACCCTGACCAAAATGTACAAACATTTTGCGTCAGCCGGAGGCAAATTTTGCAAAGCAAAATTTGGGTAAACACATGAACGAATACATCCATATCGGTAAACTGGTAGCCACATTTGGTGTGCAGGGCGAACTCATCCTGCAACATGTATTGGGCAAGAAAACCCCTTTGAAAAATGTGGAAGCCATTTTCGTAGAAAACCTCAAAGGTTCCTACCTGCCTTATTTTGTAGAACAGAGTAAGGGTCGCACTGTGGATGAGATTGTTGTAAAGCTGGAGGGCCTTCATTCCCGAGAAGCTGCACATACCCTGGTACAGAAAAAAGTATGGCTGCTGGAAGCCGATTTCCGCAAGCTGGCTGCCGCGCAATCGCCACTTGCCCTGATTGGTTTCAGCGTGATTGCCGATGGCGAAAACATCGGTCCCATCACCGGCGTAAACGAACAGCCACACCAGATTTTATTGGAGGTTGATTTGAACGGCAACGAGGCCCTGATTCCCCTGCACGAAGAAAGTCTGCTCAAGATTGATCAAAAGCGCAAAGAAGTACACGTACAATTACCCGAGGGTTTGCTCAATCTCTATCGCTAGGTTTTTCCACCCCTGTTAATAATAAGATAATGGGGTATATATGTTTTCGGGTGTACATTCAGTAAACCCAATCATGTATGCGTTGGAGAAAATTCAATGGCGAAACCATTCAACTGCCAATTAAGCAAGCAGTGGAAGAAGCCATCAAAAGAGAAACAGAAAAAGGCGTTAAGCTGAAAGTCTGCATCGGTACCGACAGCCAGGTAAAAGGCACGGAAACAGAATTTGCCACAGTGATTGTTTTTCTGCGCGAACACAACGGCGGATTCATGTACATCCACAACGACAAAACACGGCAACGGTATCACATCAAAGAAAGGATGCTGGTAGAAGTGGCGAAAAGTATTGAGGTTGCATATGAACTATGCGACCTTTTTATTGAGCACAAAGTGGATATGGAAGTGCATGCAGACATCAACACCAATCCGCATTTCAAAAGCAATGATGCGCTCAAGGAAGCCATGGGCTATATCCTGGGTATGGGCTTTGCTTTCAAAGCCAAGCCGGAAGCTTTTGCCAGCAGTTGCTGCGCGGATAAAGTAGTGAACTGATTTGCTCAGCCGATTAATTTGCTAACAGCCGGTTGATACGGCTCAAGGCTTTGTCTCCCCTAAAATTTCCTGATTACAACTCTCGATGAAGGAGAGGATGTCTTCTCTACCCATTTTTTCAACGGCACTGCTTACAAAATGTCTGGGTAAGAATTGCCAGGTCTCGCGCATGGCATCTAAAAATGCTTGCACATTATTTTTCACTGCACCGGGTTTCTCTTTATCTGCTTTGGTAAAGATGAGCGTAAAGGGAATCTGCCAATCGCCTAATTGATTGATGAACGCCAGATCAATTTTTTGCGGCTTGTGGCGCACATCAATCAGTACAAAAACATTCACCAGGTTTTCGCGCTTGCGCAGATAGTTCTCAATCATCTGCTCCCATCTTCTTCGCGTGCTCTGTGCAATTTTGGCGTAACCATAACCGGGTAAATCCACCAAGTACCATTTGGTCTTTACATTTTTTGCATTGGCACCGGTTACCACAAAATGATTGATGAGCTGGGTTTTACCGGGGTTGGCGGATGTTTTGGCCAAGTGCTGTTGATTGCACAGCATATTGATCAATGAAGATTTACCCACATTGCTTCTGCCGATAAATGCATATTCGGGTAGTTCGGCCTTGGGACATTTATCGTAAGCCGGACTGGACACTAAGTAGGTTGCTTCAAGAATGCGCATGCTGCAAAGAAACAACAAAGCCCCGACAAAAGGCCGGGGCTTTGTGCGTAGTAAACTGTTTTAGAAACTCACACGAGCACTCACCACCAGGTTTCTGCCCGGTGCACTGATGCCGCTGGCGAAATAACGATAGTTCAGGTCGAATAGGTTTTCCAACAATAATTGTGCTTGAATCTTGTTGGTGATCTGCATGGAAGAGCGAAGATTGATAATGGTCCAGGAAGGCATACCATCTACGGTAGCATACTGGGCATTGTCTTCACCATTGGGGTTATAATCTGCAATGCGCTTCCACCCATTGAACAATGCACTGCATTCGGCTTCCCAATTATTCGCTTTGTGTTTTAATGCTACTCTACCATAGGTAGGCGGAATGTGGTCTAAAGGCACTGTTGTGTTATTGTTATTGAAACGACCATACGTATAGGTATAAGCAGCTTCAATGCTTGTTTGTTTGGTAAAAGCAAAACTCCCGTTTGCGCTAAAGCCATAGAGATAAGCTTTTGCTTTATTCTGGTTAGCAAAAATGCCACTTCTTACACCATTGTAAACAATAGAGTCTTGTCCGTTAAGCTTGAACTTGTCAATAACAATCGCATTTCTGAATAAAGTGTAAAACACAGAACCACCAAAGGAAAAGCGTTCTCCATACTTGTTGAAATTGATTTCAGCATTGTAGGTATATTCTGGTTTAACATCTGGGTTGGGAACGATTAGTCTGCCAATTTGTGAATCGAATACCCTGCCTAAATCATCCACATTTGGAGAGCGGAAACCACTGCTCAATAAAAATGCAATACGCAGGTCTTTGGGTGATGCATATACGAAACCAATATTTCCTGTTAATGCCAGATTATTCTGTGTAGCTCTGGCAAAAGGAAAACGCATGATGGAGGTGTCTGCAAACTTTGAATTGAGGTAAACATTGTTCAAGCGAAGCCCATCATTCAGTGTCCATTCATCACTGATTTTATAAGTGTGTTGTGCATAGATGGCATGGTTACTCATTTTATTAAAGCCATCAGGGTAACGCGTGTTGATTCTACTGAGTGCGCCGGTTACAATATTTCTTCGTTCAGCTTCAGAACGAACGTAGTTGATATAGCTTTCTGCGCCCACATGCAGCTCATGCTTGCCGCTGTAATGTTTGGCATCGAAATTAGCGCCAAATACATTTACACGTTCTATTCTACTGTCCTTGTTATTGCTGTTAAATCTGCGTGTAATCCTACTTTCTTCTACATCTTGATAGCTAGTTGTGAGTTTCACTTCTTGGAAAAAGCCATTCAGCTTATTTACATCAAGCGTATATGCGATCATCTGTCTTAGTTGGGGGCCATAATACCATTCTGCAAACGCCGGTAATCCACCACTTCTTTCCGATAAGCGATCATAACGTGGCAGATCGTTGGTATTAGAGAATTGAATATTCAGAAGATGTGTGATATTATCAGTCGGTTTATAGAGGAACTTCTGTGTTACATCAATTTGCTGATATGCAGACGATACCTGCCTCTCAGGATTGGGATTGGGGAGCACTACATCAGCGTTTCCTTGTCTTGCAACAATAAAGTCTTTTCTGCCAAAACTTGGATAAGCATCCCTTCTTCTTTTGCCTTGTATCATATCGCCAAAACTGCCGAAAGTAACAGAGGTCAATGAAGCCCATTCTTTGCCACCGATATTGAGTATTGCATTGCCTCTTACTTCTTCTACAGCAGAGCCATAGCGTAGGGTTGTACTACCTGAAATTTGCCCGCTTTTACCATTGGTACTAAGCTTCGGGTTTCTGGTGTACATATTCACAACGCCACCCAATGCATCACTACCATACAAAGTAGAAGAGGGGCCATAGAGCACTTCCATTCTATCTAAGATCATATTGTCTACTGTAATGATATTCTGTAGGTGGCCTGCTCTGTAGATGGCATTGTTTAAACGAACACCATCCACCATGAGTAATACCCTACTTGCCTCAAAGCCTCTAATGACAGGACTTCCGCCGCCTTGCTGACTCTTCTGCACAAATACACTTCCTGTATTGATTAAGATATCAGCACTATTGGGCTGCAGGTTGAGGGTGTTTTTATCTTTAATCACCTTCACGGTTTGTGCAACCCTTTTGGCAAGCTCTGGAAACTTATTGGCATAAACAACGACATCACTTAGTTTAGATGGTTCGTTTTGTAGGGTATCTATTTCTTTTTCTTTTTGTGCAAATATTTGTATGCAGCTAAACATAACACTGCATAGCAGTATTGATTTTCTCATTGAATTAAATAATTGAAAGGGTCAATGTAATGATAAACACCTGCTTAGAAACAAGCAGAAATGCTAAATGAAACGTCTACTATGAATTACACGACTTGAGGAGGAGGAGCAATAACTTCTGCATTGAAAAAAGCCAATGATACAGAGTGAGGTATCCACCATAAAGGTCTTGTAGCGCTGGCTAAGTGAAAATAGGGTTCATCTGCCGAGTGTTTGGAACAAGATATTTTAAATAGCTGAACCAAATAATTTGTATTCTTTTGATCAGGTGTGCCAGCTCTTTGCTTCATGAGCTTAACCAACTGTTCTTCTTGTGTATCAAACAATCCTCTTAGCGCTATATAACCGTTTGCTAGTTCTGTAATGGACAGTACATCAAATAAATGTCCTTTGAGCTTGATTTCTTTTCCAGGCTTTATCCATTCTAGTTCATGTGCTTGAATTCGTACAGTCACCGCAGCTTTTTCTTCCATATGCTCCCACATCTCCCGGCGATGCTGCCTTTGGATTAAATGGAAGAATAGGATGGCCAGAACAGGCATACTGATGGCTGTTAAGACTGAAACTATTGCAAGCGGCTTTCTGCGAAACATTTATTTCTTTGGCTTAATCAAGCTATCAATAGGATACTGCGCTTTCATGGTATCACGAAAAGCAATACTCCAGTTAATCAGGGTATTCTTTTCTGCTTCAGTGAGCTTGGCATCGCTATGTATTAGCGTATAAGATGTCATCGGCATTTCACCCTCTTTTACTTGCTCTTCTATTTCTTCCATCTTGTGAAACTGACGGCGCAGGTTGTAGCTGGTATATGCATCAAAATTCAAATGCTTTTTGCCATCTTGTACATGATCGTTCAGCCACCATGCAACAGGTTGGATATTGTTGTACCATGGATATACAGTGTTATTGCTATGACAATCATAGCAGGCTTTTTTTAAGATGGCATCTACGTCAGCAGGAACGGGTTGTACTTTGCTAATATGTTGCTCTGATGGTGAGGCCGCTATGTTTTTTTCTGGACGAATGAATTGGATAGCCGCCAAAACAATCAATAAGGCAATACCGATTTTTTTAAGAATGGGTTTCATGTTGTTTTAGTTTGGGTGGAGACAATCTCTTGTACAGAACATTGATGATGCTGTACATGATAGGCTGTAAAATACAACATTTCGCGCAGCGTGAGTTTGCCCAAAAGCGGATGTGGCAGAATATAGTTATCTAAGGCTGTTTCCGACTTATTAGCACTCAATCTGCTTAGCTGCAAAACAGTTCTTTTCAATGCGGTAACCAAGCTGTTTCTGTTTTGAATGGGTACAGGGCTTTTTACTTCAAACCTGCCGCTGGCTTTGCCACCTTTTTGTAATGCCGCGTGATATTTAGCCACCAGTTCTTCATAACTACGTGATGGTCTGTTGGCTTTGCCGAATACAAGTCGTAAAACAAAACCGGGCAAACTAAAGGCCAGGCTCACCGGCGACACACTTCTCAGGATATGTTCCAACTGCTGACCGGGTGTCCATTTGCCTGCAACTTGTTTTTCAAAGTCTGCTGCAGACATACCCTCCATTAGTTGAATAAATGTCTGGTGGTTTGTTTCCAACAATGCTATCAGTTCACTTTTGTTCATGCAGTTAAGATTGAGCCTGTCATTTCTTTAGGTATGGGCAGGCCCATCATGTGCAGAATGGTGGGCGCCATATCACCGAGCTTACCGGGTTTTAGGGTGCCTTTCCATGTTTGATCAATCACAAAGAAAGGAACGAGATTCAAGGTATGTGCTGTGTTGGGTGAACCATCTTCATTGATCATGAAATCTGCATTGCCATGATCTGCAGTTAAGAAAATGGTATAGCCATGTTGCAATGCAGCAGTTACTACGCGTTGTACACAGGCATCTACTGTTTCTACAGCTTTGATGGCTGCACTGAATACACCAGTATGGCCAACCATATCAGCATTGGCATAATTCAAGCAAATAAAATCAGCTGTTTCATTTTCAATCTCAGGGATGAGTTGATCGGTAATACCAACTGCACTCATCTCAGGTTGTAAATCATAGGTAGCTACTTTGGGTGAAGGCACCATGATGCGTTGTTCACCTTCAAATGGTTGTTCGCGTCCACCGCTGAAGAAGAAAGTTACGTGCGGATATTTTTCCGTCTCCGCAATGCGGATTTGTTTTTTACCATTCGCTTCTAAGACTTCGCCTAAAGTATTGTTCAAATTATCGTTCTCAAATACCACATGCACATTTTGGAAAGTCTTGTCATACTCTGTGATGGTGGTATAGTGTAGTTGCAACTTGTGCATGCCATGATCAGGCATATCCGTCTGACTCAGCACTTGTGTAATTTCTCTGCAACGGTCTGTGCGGAAGTTGAAACAGAGTACAGCATCACCATCTTGGATGCGTCCAGCACCAGCTTTTGTATTGATGATGGGCTTAATGAATTCATCCGTTACATCAGCAGCATAAGAGGCAGATACTGCTGCCAGCATATCATCTGTGGCTTGTCCAGTTCCATTCACCAAAGCATCATAAGCAAGCTTCACTCTTTCCCAGCGCTTGTCGCGGTCCATGGCATAATAACGACCGGTAACACTGGCAATTACACCTACACTTTGTGCTAGATGTTGTGATAACTCCTGCAAAAAGCCTAAGCCGCTTTTGGGATCAGTATCTCGTCCATCTGTAAAGGCATGAATGAATACATTGGATAAACCCTGAGCTTTACAGATATCGGTAATGGCTTTCAGGTGGTTGATGTGCGAGTGCACACCACCATCACTTACCAAGCCAATTAGGTGCAAGGGTTTTTGGTTATCCTTGGCGTATTGAATAGCAGCCAATAATTGCGGATTGGCAGCCAACTCACCACTGCGTATGGCCACATTGATGCGTTGTAACTCTTGGTAAACGATTCGTCCGGCACCAAGGTTGAGGTGACCAACTTCACTATTACCCATCTGTCCGTCGGGCAAACCAACTGCTTCACCGCAGGTAACTAAAGTGGTATGCGGATATTGGTTGTATAAACTGCTGACAAAAGGTGTTTTGGCATGTTGGATTGCATCAGCTGAGGTCACTTTTCCCAAGCCCCAGCCATCCATAATGATCAGAATTGCACGTTTTTTCATGGCCTGAAATTAGCGCATTTCTCATTGAGACACAGGCTTTAACTTTATCCTGCAGCAGTTAAGCTGTGTTTGGCATATTTTTAGCGGTAGAATACCTGAAATAAAGAAGTATGAAGCAATTATTGGTTTTGTTGGTAGCTTTTTTCACGATGCAGTTATCGGCCAGTGCACAGTCGGATGTAGATGCCATTGTACAATCGCTGAAGTCTGCTGATGTAACAGCGCTGACAGAACATTTTGATGAATTCCTGGACTTGAAACTGCTGGATAAGGATGAAGTGAAGAATATGGGTAAGAACCAGGCTGGTCTGGCGCTAAAAGCATTTTTCAGTGAGCAGGGTATAAAAGGCTTTGATAAAGTGTCTGATAGGGAGATTGGCAGTACGATGTATATGACGGGTAAACTGAAGAATAGTGGAAAAGGGTACAATATTACCCTGATGCTGAAGGTGAAGAATAACAAACACCAGATTATTACGATTCGAATTTCCTAGATAACGCAACTATTTTGATCCCTCACGATATCGTGGGGGATTTTTTATGTGCAAACTGTAGCTTTGCGCCATGTTGCACACACAGCAAGAAGCATTGCATCAACTCATTCGAGCCGCTTTACAGGAAGATATTGGCGAGGGCGATCATTCCACCCTCAGTAGTATTCCTGCCCATCAACAGGGTAAAGCAGTATTGCGCATTAAGCAAGCAGGCATTCTGGCTGGGATGGAAGTAGCTGCTGCAATTTTTCAGTTGGTAGAACCGGATGCTGTGTTCACCGTATTCAAACAAGATGGCGATGCCATGCAAGTGGGTGAAGTGGCTTTTGAAGTCGCGGCGAAAGTGCATACTATCCTACAATGCGAAAGGCTGGTGTTGAACTGTATGCAACGTATGAGTGGTATTGCCACACTCACAAAGTCGTATACAGATTTGCTCAAGGGATATCGAACCAAATTGTTGGATACAAGAAAGACCACGCCTAATTTTCGTTTGTTAGAGAAAGAAGCGGTACGCATTGGCGGAGGGGTAAATCATCGTTTTGGTTTGTATGATATGATCATGTTGAAGGATAACCACATTGATTATGCAGGTGGTATTCCGCAAGCCATTGCCGCGGCGAGTGAATATGTACAGCGTATGCAGCCAAGCCTCAAGATTGAAGTAGAAACCCGCTCTTTAGAGGATGTGGCTTTGGTGCTGGAACATGGTGCCGGCAAAGTGTTTCGCATGATGCTGGATAATTTTACACCTGAACAAGTGAAGCTTGCTGTTGATTTGATTAATGGCCGCATGGAAACAGAAGCCAGTGGCGGTATCAATAAGGATAATATTCAAGCCTATGCAGCTGCAGGTGTTGACTATGTTAGTGTAGGTGGATTAATTCATCAGGCGCAGAGTCTCGACCTCAGCCTGAAAGCAGTTATTCTGTAAAACTAATTGTATGAGCAAAAAGAATCGTTCTGATAAAAACGGATTTGTTTTTAGCACTGATCCAAACTTTCAATTTGAACCTGAAAGCAATGAAGAGCAATCCACTTTGCCGCCTGCACAACAACAGCTGCGCATCCGATTAGATAATAAAATGCGTGGTGGTAAAACTGTTACCCTCATTACCGGCTTTATCGGTACGGAAGATGATTTGCAAGACTTGGGCAAACAACTCAAAAATTTCTGCGGTACAGGTGGTTCTGCCAAGGACGGCGAAATGCTCGTACAGGGCGATCAGCGCGAAAAGGTATTGCAATGGTTAATAAAAAAGGGGTATAGTAATACCAAGAAAGCTGGCGGTTGATCAATCGGCCGCAAAACCAATACGGTTATGGCTGCCATCACAATATGGTTTGTTCTTGGATGCACCACAGCGGCACAGTGCGGTTACGCCTTCCTTCGTTGTTGTTTCGCCATTACCAAAGCTGATTTGGCAATTAGTTTTGATGAGAATTGGGCCGTTAGGCAGTATCTCAATATTGGTAATACTGGCGCTGGTCGATTGTACTGCAGCTTCTTTGTTTTCGTTCATTTCAAAACTCAAAGCACCACTGGGGCATTTTTTTACCTGATCAATGATGGCTTGGGTATCTGCGCCGGTCACATTCACCCAGGGTCTTTTAGCAGGATCAAACACATCACGTAATTGTGTCCAGCAGATCTTGCTGTGTATACATTGCTCGGGCTTCCAAATAACGGTAACCTCTCCATTCGTGTAGCGATGCGTTTGTTTTGGCATATCAGAAATCAATTTCCAGTTTGAGTTTGTCTTTCAGCTCACGCAATTGGGGGTATTGTTGTGCCAAATACTCAAATTTTTCCTTGCTTTTTAAGCGCATGTGTAAAGGCACATCTTCTCGCTCACCAGCTTCTACAAGGATTTTGAATGTGATGGCTCTGTTGTTGAAATGCTGCTGAATGTGGTCAATCAATAGCATTCTTTCCTGCTCAATGAATTTCTGTGCAGTTAGTGCACCTACTTTAACAATGAAGTGAATTTCATCTACAATTTCTAATTGTGCGATACGAAAAGTAGCTGATGCAGAATGTTTCTGTTGCTGGTTCAGTGTTTCAGCATAGGCATTCCAGCAGGCCTGCAATTCCTCCATGTTCAGGTTCTGTGCATCTTTCACTTCCTGAATCATGTATTGATTGCCATACTTATCCCGCAATGCTTCCAATAAGTTCTTCTTTGGTCCGCCTTGACTAGCTGCGCTAGTAGTTCTTGGTGCAATCGGTTTTGCTGTAGCCGTTGGTGCAACAACTGTTGCAGCGGGTTTGGGCGTAGGAGCACTTGTTGGAGTGGGTGCTGGTTTTGCAATAGGCTGTTCTATATACAGTTTTGCTTCAGGTGCAGCGCTATTGGTTGTAGCTGCTTTTACTTGTAAAGCAGGAATGGGTTTTTGGCGAATGGCTATTGGGCCGTCAAGTCGTTTTTTTTTAACCAGACCGCCGTTTTCGTCGGCGCTCAGCTCAATGGCTTGTTGTAAGAAATTGAGTTTGATGAGTGTGAGTTCAACATGAAGTCGCTTATTGCGCGCCATTTTGAAATTGATCTCTGCCTCATTCAAAATATTCAAAGCACTAACCAAATAAGCAGTATCGGCTGCTTTGGCCGTTTGTTGGTATTTGCCTTGCATTCCCTCTACCACATCTAATAGTGCTGCAGCTCTTTCATCTTTGCAGACCATCAGGTTGCGGATGAATTCCGCAAAGCCATTCAATACCAAGTCGCCTTCAAAACCTTTTCTGTTAATCTCATCATACAACAACATGGCTGTAGCCAAATCTTGTTGTTGCAATGCTTCTAATAAGCGGAAGTAATAATCATGATCGAGAATATTCAGGTGCTCGAGTGTATTCTGGTAAGAAACTTCACCATTGGTAAAGCTGACAATCTTATCCAAAATACTCAAAGCATCGCGCATACAACCTTCACTCTTCTGTGCAATTAATTGCAAGGCGGCTTTCTCAGCCTGAATTGATTCTTTGTCTACAATCTCCTGAATATGTTCAACGGTATCGTTGGCGGTGATACGTTTAAAATCGAAAATCTGGCAACGCGACAAAATGGTTGGCAGAATTTTGTGTTTCTCCGTAGTGGCCAAAATGAAAATGGCGTAGGAGGGTGGCTCTTCCAGTGTTTTCAAAAATGCATTGAAGGCACTGGTGCTGAGCATGTGTACCTCATCCACGATATAGACCTTGTATCTGCCAGCCTGTGGTGCGAAACGTACTTGCTCTACCAGCGAGCGAATATCATCTAC
>DALYHN010000005.1:0-36711 GCA_031970875.1 Chitinophagaceae bacterium | reverse complement strand
ATGCTACCGATTCGAATGACTCTATCTAAACAACGCGACTTATCTGCACCAAATAGTTTACCGGCTACATTATCTCCTAATAAGCAGACGTTTCTACCACTATTCACATCCAACTTATTCAATGGGCGGCCTTCTTGAATACTGTATCCGCTTACGGCCAAATAATTTTCATCGCCACCCCAAACGGTAATCTGGGGGTTGGTCTTTTTATCTTCATAACGCAATTCCTGCGCGCCGGGACCTCTTCTGTAAATGCTAACTGTTGAAGGGAAGTTGTAATTCTCCTGAAACATTTCTGCTTCTTCCTGGCGAATGGGTTTACCCAGATTGGATTTCTTTTCCTTCTTACCTTTCTTCTGCTTCTGCACATCAGAACCATTACCGCCAAAACGCACGCGAGATTCTTTAAAACGGATATTAAAGGCATTGGCACCCATAGAGGAGAAACTCTCCTTCAGGCTTTGATTCATTGCCTCAATAGCCGTAATAATGCCAATGAGGGCCATGATACCAAAAGCAATGATGGCTACAGTAATACCTGTACGCAACTTATTACTACGCACAGTACGCCATGCGAGTAAGAAAGAGTCTCCAACACTCATCTGATTCTTTGCCATTGGCATAAAGATAGCAGAGATTAGCCGCCTGTAAACGGAAGATTGTGAGGAGCGGTCTGAAGGACGGTTAATGCGGTAAACAGCTTAGAAATAGAACCAGCCCAATACTGTAGAAGGTGCTACCCCTACCAGTATTACCAAAGCGGCTACCAAGCCCAGCATAAAACGGAAACCACTGCTCAGCGGAGCTGTTTCTGGCTGACCATCTTTGAAGTACATGGACTGGATTACACGGAAATAATAATACACGCTCACCGCAGCAAACAATACAGCAACCACTACTAACCAGATGGCGCCACCTGCTTTTACCACAGATGCCAGCATAAAGTATTTCGCAAAGAAACCTGCTGTAAGGGGAATACCAGCTAAAGAGAGTAAGAATATAGTTGCAGCGAGTGCTACCAAAGGCTCAGATTTAGCCAAGCCATTGAAGCCATCGAATGTGTAATCCTTCATTTTGATGAGTACGGCGAATATGCCAACTGTAGCCAAACTGTACGCTACTGCATACAAGATCAAGCCTTCTTTGGCCATATCGTTCATACTCCACAAAGCAAAGAGCATAAAACCTGCTTGCGCGATAGAAGAGTAAGCCAGCATACGCTTCACGCTTTGCTGGAATACAGCAGTGATATTACCAATGAGTAAAGTAGCAATGATGACGATGGCCAATACAATCTTCCAAGTTGGACCGAATACGTCAGCACGCTCTAGGAAGATGCGCAAGAATGCGAAGAAACCTGCTGCTTTTACAACCGTAGCCATGAAAGCAGTGAATACGCTAGGTGCACCATCATATACGTCAGGTGTCCAAAAATGGAAAGGTGCTGCAGACACTTTGAAAGCCATGGCAACAAAGATCAAGAGCATACCACCAATCTCTAAGAAAGAAGCTTTGCCACCTAAGAATGATGCTCTAACAGCAACCAGATTGAAATTACCATTTGCACCATACACGAGTGCAATACCCATGAGCAAAATGCCTGTAGAGAAAGAACCCATCAGGAAATATTTCAGGGCAGCTTCATTACTTTTCAGGTTACGCTTATCACTACCGGTAAGAATAAACAAAGGAATGGTCATGATCTCCACACCAAGGAAGAGCATGAGCAATGAGTTGAAAGAAGTGAGGATAGATACACCTGTTAACACAAAGAAAATCAGTGCATGATATTCTGCACTATAACTACCTACTGCATCCATATCTCTTGCACTCAACAGCACATATAGCATGGTTGCAACAAAGCAAATAGTATTGAAGAATAAACCAAAACGCTCAAAGCTCAATAAACCTTTTACATCTACCGAAACAGTATAAATGCCATAGGTCTGCAACAAGTTAGCTGCTATCAAGAGCAGCAGACCTGCTATAGAAAGCAGGCGCAGGGTTGATTTATTTTGAAACAGGATGCCGCCAAACATCATGACCACACCCATTATCGCTGAAACAATTATTGCATTCATATCAATCTGCGCTATTAATTATTTAATGGCCAATACAGCCTGAACAGAATCTTTTGTCAACTCAATCATTGGCTGAGGATATACACCAAAGGCAATGATCATTACCACCAATACCACCAACATCCATTGTGCATTGGCTGAAATATCTGTGGCCGCATCTGTTCTTTCGTTGCTGGCACCATACAATACTTTCTGCACCATATTCAGTGTATACACTGCAGCAAGAATGATGCTGATACCAGCAAATGCTGCAATAATTACATTGTATCTGAACAGTCCGTTAAACATGAGGAACTCGCCAATAAAGGCATTGGTTAATGGCAGTGCCACATTGGCCAAAGCCATTACGACCAACAGAATCGCCATTACTGGTGCTTTCTTCGCCAGTCCACCCAATTCGCTGAACTTACGCGTGCCTAATTGCTGCTCAATCACATCTGCTACAATCCACAAGCCCAACACGTTTACACCGTGGTTGAACATCTGGATCATCACGCCTTCCATACCAGCTTGATTCTTGGTGAAGATGGCTGCACACATCAAACCGATGTGGGCAATAGAAGAGTAAGCAATCAAACGCTTGATATCATCCTGACGAATCGCTATCAACGAAGCATATAACATACCTATCACGGCTGCGATGATGATGATTTGATCATACTGTGCAACTGCTGCAGGGAAGATGGGTACTAACCATCTGATCACTGCATAAATACCCATTTTCACCATTACCCCACTCAGGATCATGGTAACAGCTGTAGGTGATTGTTCGTATGTATCAGGCTGCCAAGTATGGAATGGAAATACCGGCATCTTAATCGCAAATGCGATGAAGATGAGCCAGAAAGTCCAGCCCTGCTGAGCAGCAGATAATTTCAGTTTGTAGAATGATTGAATGGCAAAGCTGTGATCCGGTGTTTGGAAATAGAGATACAACAAAGCCACCAGCATCAGCAGTGATCCAACAAACGTGTAAATGAAGAATTTGAACGTAACGGCAATTCTGCGTTCACCACCCCACTGCGAACAGAGGAAGTAAATAGGAATCAAGGCCAGTTCCCAGAAGAAGTAGAACAACAAACCATCGGCTGCTACAAACACACCCACTAAACCTGCTTGTGTCAAAGACATTAATGCAAAGAACTGATTGGGCGATGCATAATTGTTTTTCGCAGTAGATACATAGACTACCGGAAAAGCAATGGCAGTTAAGAGTACCAACATCTTGGCCATACCATCCATCTGCACATCAAAGCTGCTGCCCAATGAAGGCAACCAGGCAGCATGATGTTGCAACTGTGCCTGTGGTGCACTCAGTGCCCACAATGCCAGTGCCAAAGATGCCAATGCGCTCAGCGTTACCAATGTGCGGCTGCTGTTTCCTGCACGCAGGAAAAAACTGAGCAAGCCGGCGGCCAGTGGAATGGCTATGAGTAAAACAGGAATCATAATCGCTTTCTCCGAGTCTGTTATTTAACAATTTTATTCAGCAAGTTCATGATGGTGCCATCATTGAACCATACCAACATAAATACCACAATCGATAATATCATCGCCAGGAGGTATGCACCTACCTGACCACTTTGCAACAAACGCAATTGTCTGGATCCGTAATGCACCAGCTTACCGGTACCATTCACCAGACCATCAATACCACTGCGCTCAACTACATTCTTCAACACCACACTCAAACCATGCAGGGGCTTCACCACTACTGCATCATAGAGTTCATCTACATACCACTTATTCGCCAGCACATTGCCCAATCCGGCAGGTTCGCCCAATTCAGGCTTCTTGCTGAATTTGCTGATGGCAAAGAGAATCGCGATTGCAGCAATCGCAACTGAGATACCCATTAACATGTATTCAGTACTGTGCTCCATCGTATGCGCTTGTTCTGTTACCAATACTGGCGACAAGAAATGGTGCAATGCATGTGCATCTTTTGCAAATACTTCAGGAATACCAATAAAGCCACCCACCACACTCAGCAATGCCAACACCATCAAAGGAATGGTCATCGCACTTGGGCTCTCATGTACATGGTGTGCCTGCTCATGTGTACCACGAAACTCACCGAGGAAAGTGGTGGCATACAAACGGAACATATAGAAAGCTGTCATAGCAGCGCCCGCTACACCCAAACCCCAATAGATTGGATTGTGCGCATAAGCAGCAGCTAAAATTTCATCCTTAGAGAAGAAACCACTGAAAGGCGGCATACCAGCAATGGCAATACAACCTAACAAGAAAGTGAGATGCGTAATGGGGAGTTTCTTTTTGAGTCCGCCCATCTTACGAATATCCTGCTCATGATGCATGGCATGAATCACCGAACCTGCACCCAAGAACAACAAAGCTTTGAAGAAAGCGTGTGTCATCACGTGGAACACAGCGCCGGTGTAAGCACCCACACCCAAGCCTAAAAACATATAGCCCAGCTGACTCACCGTTGAATATGCCAACACTTTCTTGATATCGTTTTGCTTAATGGCAATGGTTGCAGCAAACAAAGCTGTGGCCAAACCAACAATCGCTACTAAATGCTGTGCTACTTCGCTCAAGCTGTACAATACATTGCTACGTGCAATCATGTAGATACCTGCTGTTACCATGGTTGCCGCGTGGATCAGTGCAGATACCGGTGTAGGACCCGCCATCGCATCAGGCAACCAGGTGTACAAAGGAATCTGTGCACTCTTACCCATCGCACCTACAAAGAGCAGAATTGCGATGATGGTTGCGTCAGCAGTGGTTAATTCAGCTGCCTGACTAAATACCGCACCATAAGAAACTGTACCCAGCTTGGCAAGCATCCAGAAAATCGCCAGCAGAAAACCCAGATCACCAATACGGTTCATCACAAAAGCTTTCTTGGCTGCATAGTTGTATGCATCATTACCAAACCAGTAACCAATCAATAAATAAGAACATAGACCTACACCTTCCCAACCAATAAACATCACCACATAGTTGGCGCCCATTACGAGCAGCAACATAGAGAATACGAAGAGGTTGAGGTATGCAAAGAAGCGTGCGAAATGGGCACTGTTTTCTTCATGCATGTAAGCGGTAGAATACAAATGAATCAGAAAACCAATACCGGTAATGATCAGCAGGAACAAGGAAGACAGCTGATCAATCTGAAATGCAAATGGAATCTTAAAATCAGCTGAGTTGATAAAAGGAAAATACTCAGCCACATAAGTATTGCCACCCTTCACCTGCAGGAAAATCCAAACGCTCACCAAGAAAGAGAGCAGTACAGCACCGCTACCTACAACACCTACTGCAGATTTAGACAGTTTGTTCCTACCCAACCCATTCACCAGAAAACCCAGCAAAGGGAAGAAAGGAACCAGCCATGCAAAATGTAATACGTTGTTCATATAATCTGTCCGGACAAGCCGGTATGCTTTAATTCTTCAATCGGTTCAGGAAATTGATATCTACTGAGTGTACATTTCTGTACATCATCACAATAATGGCCAAGCCCACACTCACTTCCGCTGCTGCAACTACCATGATGAAAAACACAAAGAGCTGTCCGTCCACACCTACCTGACTGGCCGCATCTGCTGCCACAGCAGCACCATGATGCATTTTAGAGAAAGCTACCAGCAAGAGGTTCACAGCATTCAACATCAACTCTATGCACATGAAAATGATGATCGCGTTTCTGCGGGTGAGTACACCTATCACCCCAATGCTGAACAGCGCCATCGCCAGAAATATGTAATAATTAATCGGCATAATCTATATTCTTAAGGCTTTGCCTTGTTTACGCTTTTTTACCAATTACCACTGCACCAACCATTGCACTCAAAAACAGCACACTGCTGATTTCAAACGGCACCACATAATCACTGAACAGGGCTTTACCCAGGTTCTTGATCAAACCAATATTGCCATCTGTTACTTGTGCAGTCTTGGCCTGCATATCGCCTGCCTGACGCACCAGTGATACAAACATCATCATGAAACAACCACCCGCTACCGCACCGGTTAATTTCAACCAGAGATTCTTCTGCGGCTCAGTGGTGGTATTCAAGTTCATCAACATGATCACGAAAAGGAACAATACCATGATGGCCCCTGCATAAACAATCAGGTTCACAATGGCGAGGAACTGCGCATTTAATAAAATGTAATGACCAGAGATGGCAAAGAATACCATAATCAGCCATAACACACTATGCACAGGGTTCTTGCTCAGTAAGACCATGATGGCGCTTATCAGTGCAACTGCACTCAGCACCCAGAATAATATTTGTGTAATACCCATGTTGGTTAACGCTTCTTTTCTTTTATGCTTCTGCCAATCCTTTTGCTTTTGCGAAATCTGCCGGTGCCTGCTTTGGATCAGGAATCAACAGATCATCTTTACCATAGATAAATCCTTTTCTCGTATAGTTAGATGGTGCAAAAGTTTCACTGAGGTAGATGGCATCTTTCGGACAAGCTTCTTCACACAATCCACAGAAAATGCAACGCAGCATATTGATCTCATACTTGGCTGCATATTTCTCTTCACGATACAGGTTCTCTTCTCCAGGCAGTCTTTCCGCAGCTTCCATGGTAATGGCTTCTGCCGGACAAGCAACAGCGCACAAACCACAAGCTGTACAACGCTCACGACCTTCTTCATCGCGGTTCAACACATGCAGTCCACGAAACACCGGACTGAATGGACGTTTCTGCTCAGGATAATTGATCGTTGGTTTCTTCTTGAAAATATGACTGAACGTAATCGCCATACCCTTGATGATATTCCAGAGATAAATGCTCTCCAGCCATGTCATCGGGCGGCGTTCTACCGGTTTCGCTCTGTTCGTTAAAGCCTGCATATCTATTTCGTTTTAGCTTAAGCCTTGCTGGCTGCTGCTAAGGGTTTGCAAATATATTTTTTTCACCAAATGTTGTGCTCTGCTCAGCGTTCCTTGTGTCACTCACTGCAACGCCTGCAAATCACCCAGCTTATTTTCCCAACCACAGAATCACTGCGCCTGTCAACAACATATTGGCCAATGCCAACGGAATCATCTTCTTCCAGCCGAGATTCATCAGCTGATCATAACGGAAACGCGGGATGGTCCAGCGAATCCACATGAATACAAAGAGGAAGATCACAATCTTGGTAAGCAAGGTTGCTACACCAATAATTGCTGCAATATTTACAGGTAAACTTGATTCATCTAAGAAAGGCAGGTCATAACCACCAAAGAACAAAGTAGCCATTACCGCACTGCTGATAATCATATTCACATACTCTGCGAAAAGATAGAAACCCATCTTCATAGAAGAGTATTCCTGGTGGTAACCAAAGTTCAATTCGTTTTCTGCTTCAGGTAAATCGAACGGTGTTCTGTTACACTCAGCCAATGCACAAATAAAGAAAATCAAAAAGCCCAGTGGCTGATACACAATGTTCCACTGACCACTCATCTGCTGCTTAACAATATCACCCAATTGCAATGTGCCTGTGATCATCAATACTGCAATCAATGATAAGCCCATCGCCAATTCATAACTGATGGCCTGAGATGCACCGCGCAATGCTGCAATCAAAGAGAATTTGTTGTTGGATGCCCAGCCACCAATCATGATGCCGTACACACCCAAGCTCACTACTGCAAATACATAGAGAATACCAATGTTTACATCAGCAATCTGCAGGGTAACAGTTCTGCCAAAAACTTCCGCCTTATCGCCAAAAGGCACAACAGCGCAAGTCATTAACGCAGCGGTCATCGCCAAAGCCGGACCAAGAATAAACAGAAACTTATTCGAGTTATTGGGAATCAAATCTTCTTTGAAAAACAATTTCAAACCATCTGCCAGTGGCTGCAGCAAACCAAAAGGACCAGCACGGTTAGGACCGCGTCTGTCCTGCAGAATCGCTGCCACTTTACGCTCAGCAAAAGTGGTATAGAGGGCAATACCCAGACTGGCGAGAATGATTACTGCAATCAGTATCAGTTTCTCTACAGCCAGCATCCAGTCAAAACTTAACAATATCATCTTCAGAGATTATCGGGTCTTATTGATTGAAATCAGTTGAATGCGCAGGCCTGTCGAGCTTGCTCAATTCAATATTGGGTTTGTTCACTTCACTTACTGAATGGATATCCATCAGCAGTTTTGGTGAACGGCCATCCATTACTTTCGGCATGGTTTCTTCAGGCTTTTGCAAACCCACATAATGTCCTTGAGAAATCACGGAGTGGCGATTCACTTTGGTTGGGCCTTCAATTACCCAATCGCTTACCTGCTTTTTCTCAAAGCGACAAGTATTACAAATCCAGCCGGTACCACCTTTGGTGCTCTCTTTCACTTCGCCCCACTCGTCTTTACGCGCAGTAACGCGGAACACTTCATCACCACGCATCCACAGTTGTACTTCACCACAGCAAGTATCGCAATCACGATGTGCATCAACCGGCTTGGTAAACCATACACGATTCTTGAAACGGAAAGTCTTATCAGTTAAAGCACCTACAGGACAAACATCGATTACATTACCGATGAAATCGTTCTGCAAGTTCTTTTCAATAAATGTTGCAATCTCTGCATGATCGCCTCTGTCTAATACACCATGCTCACGTGTCTTCGTCAGCTGATCAGCTGTAAAGACACAACGGTAGCAAAGAATACAACGCGTCATGTGCAGTTGAATATAATCGCCCAGATCATGCTTCTTGAATGTTCTGCGTTGGAACTCATAACGTGTGCCTGCTGCACCATGCTCATAGCTCAGATCCTGCAGGTGACATTCACCAGCCTGATCGCACACCGGGCAATCCAATGGGTGGTTGATCAATAAAAACTCCACCACACCTTTTCTTGCATCCAATACACGATCACTAGTGATGTTCTTCACTTCCATACCATCCATAATCGTGGTGCGGCAAGAAGCCACCAACTTAGGCATGGGACGTGGATCTTTTTCACTACCCTTGGATACTTCTACCAGACAGGTACGACACTTACCACCACTACCCTGCAATTTGCTGTAGTAGCACATGGCAGGAGGTGCCACATCGCCACCAATCTTACGGGCAGCCTGCAGAATGGTTGTTCCAGCAGGTACTTCTACCGTAATGTTGTCGATGGTTACTTTCATTAATTGTTCTGACATAAGAAGTCAAAAGTTATAAGTTAGAAGCAAAAAGTTGCGTCATCAACTCTTCGCTTGCTTCAGTTTTAATACCGATGATGCCAATATCCTCGTCAATTCATCCACCTCCTTCAGCAGCATATCCAACTTTTCATCCTTTAGTTGGTATCCGTCTTTCAGCAGGTTCAACCAGTAAAGTGTTTCATTCGCTGACTTCAAAGCTATTTCATAGAAACGCTTGAACTCCAATCTGGAAGCACTGTTTCTCGCCTCAGCAACGTTTGCACCGATAGATGTTGCAGAACGTAACAGCTGACGTACAAGAACCATACTCAGTTGATCCCACTGCCTACTTTTTAAGAACTTGATTGTTTCTAAAGAAAACAAGTAGCTGCGCCGCTTAATTTCTTTTTCCACTTTTTGCTTTTCCCTTTTGAGTTTTCACTTATACAGCAGGTACGTAAATCGGATCCGCATAATGCGCCAAACCATAATTGCGCTTGGTACATTCATCCGGATTATTCACGTGCCATTCAAACTCATCTCTGAAGTGACGAATTGCAGCAGCAACAGGCCATGCAGCAGCATCGCCCAACGGACAAATGGTATTGCCCTCAATCTTGCGCTGAATATCCCACAACAAATCAATATCACTCATCTTACCTTTTCCTTGCTCAATGTTCAGGAGAATCTTCTCCATCCAACCGGTTCCTTCGCGACAAGGCGAACATTGTCCGCAACTTTCATGGCGATAGAAACGAGCGAGTGTATAGGTATTCTTCACTACACATTGGTCTTCATCCAATACAATGAAACCACCACTACCCATCATAGAACCAGTAGCAAAACCACCATCACTCAAACTTTCATAGTTCATGTAACGGGTTTCACCTTTAGCTGTCTTCAACAACAAGTTAGCCGGTAAAATAGGCACTGATGATCCACCAGGAATACAAGCTTTCAGGCGCTTGCCATTCGCAATACCGCCGCAATATTCATCGCTGTAGATAAACTCTTCTACAGAGATGGTCATATCGATTTCGTATACACCGGGCTTATTGATATTACCACAAGCAGAAATCAATTTCGTACCTGTTGATTTACCTACACCAATCTTGGCATACTCTTCACCACCATCATTCACAATAGGCACTACTGCTGCAATGGTTTCTACGTTGTTCACCACAGTTGGGCAATCCCACAAACCTTTGATCGCAGGGAATGGTGGTTTGATACGTGGGTTACCACGCTTACCTTCCAAGCTTTCAATCAAAGCAGTTTCTTCACCGCAGATATACGCACCAGCACCACGCTGTACATACAATTCCAAATCGTAGCCAGTACCCAGGATATTCTTACCTAACCAACCATTGGCTTTGGCTTCTTCAATAGCCTGCTCCAGAATATCGGTAATCCATGCATATTCGCCACGGATATAGATATAGGAACGGTTAGAACCCAATGCGTAAGAAGATACAATCATACCCTCGATCAGCAGGTGTGGAATAAATTCCATCAGATAGCGGTCTTTGAAAGTACCGGGCTCTGATTCATCTGCATTACAAACGAGGTAACGGGGAACACCTTCCGGCTTGGCCAGAAAGCTCCACTTCATACCTGTGGGAAAGCCCGCACCACCACGACCACGGAGACCACTCTTCTTCACTTCTTCTACGATGGCATCGGGACTCATGCTTTTGAGTGCTTTCTCTACACTACGATAACCACCTTCACGGCGATACACTTCGTAAGTACGAATGCCTTCCACATGTGCTTTTTCTAATAATAATTTTCTGCCCATAGTTCAGATCCCTCTCGGGAAATCTTGTTCATCAATTATTTACTGCAGCGTTTCTTCTGCACTCCTCTATGATCTGGTCTACTTTCTCTTTCGTCAGGTGTTCGCGATAGAACTTACCCAACTGCATCATCGGTGCATAACCACAAGCACCCAAACATTCTACTGTCTTCAGCGTAAACATGCCATCTTCTGTTGTCTGGCCCGGCTTGATACCCAACTTCTCACCAATGTAGGCGATGATATCATCACTGCCGCGCAACATACAAGGACCTGTCTGGCAAACTTCAAACAAATATTTACCAATCGGCTTCAGGTTGTACATGGTGTAGAAAGTAGCTACTTCATACACTTCAATGGGTTTGATGCTGAGGCGGTCTGCCACATAATCCATCACTTCACTACTCAGCCAGCCACCAAAACTATCCTGTGCTAGATGCAATACAGGCAGGAGTGCACTTTTCTGTTTGCCCTCCGGATAGCGGCTCACCAGTCGCTGAAACTCGGCTTCCTGTTTGTCGTTAAATCTGATCATAGTCGTCAATATCATTTCGTCTGTGCTTGCACAGACAGTCACGTTAATTAAGCATCCATTTCTCCTGCAATCAGGTTCAAGCTACTCATGGTGATGATGGCATCACTCAGCATCGCTCCCTTCACAATCTCTTCGTATGCCTGATAGTAGACGAAGCATGGTCTTCTGAAATGCAGTCTGTATGGTGTTCTGCCGCCATCACTGATCAAATAGAAACCCAATTCACCATTGGCACCTTCAACAGCATGATACACTTCACCCGCAGGGATAGCTGTTTCACCCATGATGATTTTGAAATGCCAGATCAAAGCTTCCATCTTGGTATACACATCTTCCTTCTTAGGCAGATAGTATTCAGGCACTTCGGCATGATACACTTCTGCAGCTTCACCTTTCAGCGATTGAATTTTTCGATAAGCTTGTTCAATAATGCTCAGGCTCTCCCACATTTCTGCGTTGCGAACCAAGAATCGATCGTAGTTATCTCCAGTTGTACCTGTTGGTACAGTGAAATCAAATTCTTCGTAGCTACAGTAAGGACTATGTACACGTACATCATAATCCACACCCGCAGCACGCAGGTTAGGACCGGTAAAGCCATAGTTCAATGCACGTTCTGCACTGATGGCACCAGTAGCGATGGTACGGTCCATAAAGATTCTGTTGCGTGTAAAGAGGTTTTCAAACTCTTTCAGCACTTCAGGATATTCTTTCAGGAATTTTTCGAGTTTCTCAAATGCTGTATTTGAGAAATTCCTTTCAAAACCGCCAATACGCCCAATATTAGTAGTAAGGCGGGACCCACATACTTCTTCATAAATCTCATAGATTAATTCGCGGTACTGCATCACATACAAGAAGCCTGTATACGCACCACTATCCACACCCACGATGGAGTTACAGATGAGGTGGTCTGCAATACGTGCTAATTCCATGATGATGATGCGCAGGTAATCAACACGTTTTGGTGTTTGAACGCCCAACAATTTCTCACAGGTCATGTGCCAACCCATATTATTGATGGGTGAAGAACAATAGTTCAAACGATCTGTGATAGGTGTAATTTGGTACAGTGGCCTGCGTTCAGCCAGCTTTTCAAAAGCGCGGTGAATATAACCCACAGTAGATTCTGCACTCACGATGCGTTCACCATCCAGCTCAACAATATTCTGGAACACACCATGCGTAGCCGGGTGTGTTGGACCCAGGTTCAGCGTGGTTGTCTGCTTGGCTATACTGCCTTCCTGCAGGGTGATGTGATGATGTTGCTCTGTCATATGATCTTCTCCTTGCGGAGCGGATTTTTGCTTTTACAATTAAGTACACTAGATGATGCTGCCCCCGCGGCCAAACATTTCATCGTCTTTGTCCACACGCGTCTGATCTTCCAGCGGAAACTCCTTACGCATGGGGAAATAATCCATCTCGTCTACGTTCAGGATGCGCTTAAGATTAGGATGACCTACGAAGTTGATACCAAAGAAGTCATAGGTCTCGCGCTCCATCCAGTTGGCGGAAGAAAATATTTTGGTGGCAGTAAACACATCTGTGTTTGCTACTGAGGTAAATACTTTGAAACGGATGCGGTGATTCTCACGCAGATTGTGGAGATGATACACCACAGCCAGTTCGCGGCCAACTTGCTCAGGATAATGCACAGCCGTGATATCTGTGAGAAACTGATAACCCAATGCAGGCTCATCATACAGGAACTGCAACACTTTCAGGTTCATTTCCTTAGGTGCTTCAAAACTGAGCATACCATAGGGCGTTTCGAAACCAGTTAACTGGTCGCCGAATTTTTCCTGCAGTTTCTGTTGTACTATTTCGTTTGTCAGACTCATATGCTTACCGCTTTCGCGGGAAATTTATTCAATGCCATAGGCATTCATCAATGCCTTATACTGTTCGCTGTTTCTTCTGCGCAGGCTTTCGTTGTGGATGAGATCCTGCACTTTCAATACACCATCAATGATGGCTTCCGGTCTTGGAGGGCAACCCGGCACATACACATCTACCGGAATTACCTGATCGATACCTTGTAATACGCTGTAAGTATCGAAAATACCGCCAGAGGATGCGCAAGCACCAACGGCAATCACCCAACGTGGCTCTGCCATCTGGAGATATACCTGACGCAATACCGGGCCCATTTTCTTGGCGATGGTACCCATCACCATCAGCAAATCGCACTGACGGGGTGAGAAACCTACACGCTCACTACCAAAACGGGCCAGATCATAATGCGAGGCCATGGTAGCCATGAACTCGATACCACAGCAGGAAGTGGCAAAAGGCAGTGGCCAAATAGAGTTTTTACGAGCCAAGCCCACCACTTTCTCGAAAGAAGTGGCAAAATAGCCCTCACCCTGAAGTCCTTCTGGCATTTCAGCCACCTGTTGGGGTGCTGCCAGCAGACTATCAGTAATCTTAGCCTCTTTTGGATGAATATTGAATCTTACCGGACGCATATTGTTATAATTTCTTCTTGATCAGTTTAATAACAGCACATTGGGGTAAGGGTTCGGGTATATCCCGCTTCTTCCCTTAATCTTCCCAGGTTAAAGCACCTTTTTTGATGATGTAGATAAATCCCGCGAGGAAAAATCCTACAAACATCACCACTGCTGTGAAGCCAGACCAACCTAAGTCTCTGAAATTCACCGCATAAGGATAGAAGAAAATCACTTCCACATCGAATAGCACGAAGAGGATGGCTACCAGAAAATATTTTACCGACATCGGCTGTCGGGCGTTACCAACCGCATCAATACCACTCTCGAAGTTGGCCAGCTTATCAGAAGTGTTACGCTTAGGACCAATAAAGCTGGAGAGGAAAATCATCGTTGCCACAAAGCCGGCAGCAAAAATCAGCTGCAACGCAATTGGAAAGTAATTGGTGGCATTATTGGAAGTCGTACTGTCTAATAAAAAATGTAGCCAGTCCATGGGGTAATTTTAATGGGGGCAAAAATAAGCCGTGGAATGGATATACAATTAAAAACTCCCCATAGCGGGGAGTTTTATTTTGATTATTTAGGATTACCGTTCTGTTTGGCCGCCGGTGCTCCTCCTTTACCCTGAGGTTTGGAGTAGTATTCGATGTTTTTCATGATCGCCGCCTTGTTCTCATTGGCGAACTTATTGTTGTCATCATTGGGGTCTGGGTAGAGCTGGATCATTTTATCCGCTACTTCTACGGCTTTCTGGCAAGTTGCGAGGAACTCATCTACTACTGCCGTGCGTGTACCATCAGATTTTACCTTGAAATCAGGGTTTTTCTTCAGGTTGTTAAACTTAGATACATAGTAGTTCAGTTTGAAATAGCTGTTCAGGAAGATATCCTTCTTGTATTTATCCAAGTTCACGGCAGCATAAACAGAATCCAGATAATTCAGCTGTTCAACAATAACAGAAGAATCTGTGCTGATCTGCATTGCCGCACGTTTATAGAAGGTATATGGCTGGGACTTATCAGGGAAAGCTGCCATATAGCCCTTTGCCAGCTCAATGGTTTGAGCATAATCTTTTGCTGACAAAGCCGCATTGGTCATACCGAAATAATCGCCTTCAGTAGGTGCACCACCACGCATTTTAACAACTGTTTGCAACCATTTCAATTGCTCAGTATATTTTTTGGCTTTGCGGAAGCTTTCAGCAGCTTTTGCAGCAATGGCCAACTTGGCTGCAGGCAGTGTTTCCAACTCCATGGCTTTTTCTACAAAAGCAGAAGCTTCTTTTTCCTCACCGGCAATCTTACCAAATACAGTAGCAGCAAATTCGTACTGCTGTGCAGAAAGTTTATCTACAGGCGCAGCGGCGAAAAAGCTTTTCAGGTAATCTCTGGCTGCAATAGAATCGCCCAAACGATCTGAGTTATATGCAAAGAGCAGGTCTGTTGCATAGAAATCCTTGCAAGCAGCTGATTTCATTTCCTTGGCTTTATCCAAGCTCTCTTGGTATTTACCAGCGCGGAACAGGTATTCAGCATAGAAATAATCATTGCTGCAATCCTTATCAGAATTCGCTAAGTATTTCTCGATATACTCTTTTGCAATATTTACATTCTTATCAGAATAGTAGTTGTAAAACTTCAAGTAAACAGGAGCATAGCCCGGATCAGCCAGTAAAGCATCGCCGAACCACTTCTCATACAATTCTTTGTTTTGCTGGCTGTAGTAGATATTACCAATACGGTACATCGCACGTGCATTCTTAGGATCGCGTGTTAAAGCCTCGGTAAAAGCTTTCACTGCTTCACCACCGTATTCACCACCCATACGCAGGTAACAGATACCCATATTAATGAAAATATCAGGGTTGGTTAAATCGAAACCAGCGGCCTGCTTCAACTTTTCAATACCATACAATGGATCAGACTGCTTTGCAGAAAACTCAGACACAGCATGACCAATGGCGTTCAGGATATCTGGATTAATGCGGCCTTTATTCTTACCCTTGGCTTCAGTACTGAGGGTAATAGCTTGTTCGAAAGCCTGCTTAGCAGCATTGAAATCGCCGCCATTGGCAACATCTGTATGTGCTTTCAGCACCATCAACAATGGATCGTTTGGTGCAGCTTGCAAAGCTTTTTCTGCAATGGCTCTTGCTTCTGCATTTTTCTTGTCCTCCATCAACACCTGGGCATACCAGTAAACAGCTTTAGGATCAGAAGGGTTGCTATTGTACGCTTTTTGCAAAGTTTCCATGGCACTCTTCTGACGAGTAGATTCATAGCTGAGGAACTTCACACCATCTGCCACAGATTGTGCCGAAACACCCTGCGCAAACGACCCTGCCATCAGCATCACTAAGAAAACGATCTTCTTCATTGTTCGGTTTTTATAGTTGTTGTTTATTCAGACTCTTTAATTTTTCCTGATCTACGAGAAAGATTCATTTTGGCTGGTGCCAGAAATGCTCTCCTGAAAATCAGCTGACCTCTTTCTAATCCCATGAAGTTCATGAAACCTGTACCAAGGCCAGTGGCATTCTCCTTGAGTATATAACACAAGGGGCGTGCCAAAGGATATTGCCCGTAGGTAATGGTTGACTGGCTTGGCTTCGCAAACACCTCTTTTTCAGGGCATAACACACATTCTACCAATGCCAGACGAATCAGTTTACGATAGGCTTCCTGCTTGGGGTCGTAATTGTCACCAATCCAGCCCAAGCCTACAAAACCAATCACATCTGCTCTTTTGGAAACAATGTCTACCACTTCCTGACTATTGGCAGCAGCCACTACGTTTTTGCCAAAATTGGCACCACGCAGCACACTGTCTTTCAGAAAGCGTACCGTACCGGTTGCATTCTTCCCATCCATTACCGCAGTCTTATCCTGCTTTCCACTCAACATGTCTTTTATCGCCTGCATCGTGAAGACACTATCCTTTGCAGCTTTGTTTATAATTACCGCTACTGCATCGTAAGCGAGAATTCCATACAGTGGTTTGTAAGAAAGTTGTTGCTGGTAGTAATCTGCTTCCTGCTGATTGAGCCCTCTGGCAACAATGACCATTCGGGTACTGTCTTTCTGCAGATCGCGCATACAATCCACTTCAGGCTTGTATGCTGCAACAATATGCGTACCTGGAAAAGAAGCTTCATACACTTTAATCTGCTCCTCTATTACCGGGCGAAAACTCTCTTCCACACTGATATAGATAGTGCCCTTGTTAGGCGTATCTCTTGTGTCTTCCACCTGTTGCTGTGAACCACAGGCAACAAGCAGCATCGATAAATAAAGAACTTTTACCAAACTGTTCATTTGCTTCATCTCAGATCTCCTTCTTCACACCACGATAAAATCTGAAGCCACCATACAGTAAACACAGACCGCCGAAAAGATAGCGAAATGATGCATCTGCATTGGCAACCTGCTCAAGATTTAACTGATCCGCAAAGAACATTACTCCGCCCATTGCTAAGATCAACACACCCATTGAGATGTTGTAAATCATCTTCAAATTGGCAAAACTCCGCTGTTCTTTCTCTCTGAAATCCTGTTGCATAGCTCATGGTTTTATGCGGGACGGGCAATTTAGAAAATAATTTTATTCGTTCGATACAAATGTTACTGGCAAACGGAAATACACGGGTACAGAACGACCATTTTGCATGCCCGGTTTCCATCTGGGCATTTTTCCGATGGCTCTGATAACCGCTTGATCCAAATCCTTCCTACCGGAGTTTTCTATTTCAATATTTATAATATGTCCGTCTATATCTACCACAAATCTTGCTAGAACAGCCAGCTTTTCGCCTTCAGCGATATCATCCGGCTGTGGTAGATTCCGCATCAAAAAGCGGATCATGGCCTCTTTTCCACCAGGAAACTCAGGCATTTGCTCGGCTTTTTCCAGAATCATGGGAATGTCTTCTATCGGTGCAGCCTGACTAACTGCATTAGCTCCATCGCCTTCAACGGGCGGCATAATCAAGTTTTCACTCACTGTATCGCCGGCCATCGTTTTTGTACTGATCAGGGCAATTTCTAAGAGACTAATATCTGGTACGGTTTCTTTTACCTGGTTGTCAGGCGTAATCACTGGTGTAACATGTTGCTGCTGTGCCAACTGCTTGGGCTTAGGCAAGTCAGGTTTCTTGATTTCCTTTTCCAAAGGAACCGTCACCAAACGAATGGTATCTGCCCATAAAGTTCCAGCATAGACATGACCAACTTTCTTGGGGATTTTCCAGCTCTGCACAAGTGCAAAAAGACAAACCAACAACACTGTACTGAGCACAGCACGACTCAATCTTTGATGGTACGCTTTGCGTAAAACATAAGCCCCATAGGCTTTGTGGCGATTTTCGAACAGGATGTCTAAGACATCACTCTTCAGGATTTCTTCGGGTTTCATAACAGAGTTTTTAGTGATGATGAATGAAAACCTAGCGCGCTGTATGGTTAAGATGCATAGCCTGTATTTTTCCATAATAGGTGCACTGTTAAGCCGCTGTTATCTTTGCCGCATGAAGATTTTAATGGTTTGTCTGGGGAATATTTGTCGCAGCCCACTTGCAGAGGGCATCATGCAAGCTGTTGCTGCAGAAGCAGGACTGGATTGGACTGTAGACAGTGCCGGCACAGCGAATTATCATGTAGGCGAGCCGCCACATCGGCTTTCACAAAAGGTTTCCAAATTAAACGGTATCGACATCAGTCAGCAGCGATGCAGACAGTTTCGCGCCAAGGACATGTTGGAGTATGATCGCATTTATGTGATGGACACCAACAACTATGCAGACGTGCAACGCATGAGCGGACAATACTGGGCACCCGAAAAAACTTCCTTATTACTGGATGCACTTTGGCCCGGACAAAACAAATCAGTTCCAGACCCATGGTATGGCGAGGAAGACGGCTATCATGATGTTTTTGCCTTGATTAAGCGGGCATGCGAAAAAATAGTAGCAGATTTTCTTGAGTCGTGAAGCGTGAATCGTCAGTCGTGAATGATTCAGAATAATTGCATTTTTGATATAGCGTTTGATTTAGGGTATTTTCGCGCCGAAGACCTGAAAGAAACTGGCACTTTGCTAAAAGAATATTTCAAATGCTTAGCAAAATGCTGCAGAACTAGCTCGGTCTTCAAGTTTCACGAATCACGATTCACGAATTATGTCCAAACCTTCTATACCACAAGGCACCAGAGATTTCAGCGCGGCAGTTGTACGCAAGCGTCAATATATTTTTCAAACCATCCGCACCGTGTTTGAAACCTATGGCTTTCAGCCATTGGAAACGCCAGCCATGGAAAACCTGGATACACTCATGGGCAAGTATGGCGAGGAAGGCGATAAACTGATTTTCAAAATCCTCAATAACGGACTTGACAATCCCGCTAAGCTGGAACAAATCAAAGCCGACTTTGATAAAGTATTAGAAGGAAAGAACACCAAAGGAATTACAGAACGTGCTTTGCGTTATGACTTGACCATCCCTTTTGCCCGTTATGTAGCGATGAATTTTGGTCAGCTTACGCTACCATTCAAACGTTATCAAATACAGCCTGTATGGCGTGCCGACAGACCACAGAAGGGCCGTTACCGCGAATTTTATCAGTGTGATGCGGATGTAGTAGGCAGCAATAGTTTATTGAATGAAGTAGAGCTGACGCATATCTATCAAACGGTTTTCAATCAACTGAAAGTACCTGTTGAGATTCGTATCAACAGCAGAAAAATATTAGCCGCTTTAGCAGAAGTGTGTGGCGGTGCAGATAAGCTTACAGACATTACGGTTGCTATTGATAAGCTGGATAAGATTGGACTAGAAAAAGTAAAAGAAGAACTTACTCAACGTGGTTTAAGCAATGAGCAGATCAATACGATTGAGCAGTACTTGCAAATCAGCGGTAGTAATACGGAAAAACTAGCCACACTCACACAACTGATTGGTCATACTACCATTGGTGCACAAGGCATTGCTGAAGTACAGCACCTGCTGAATTATGCTACCAATATTGATGCATTGGTGGCTGATTTTACACTGGCCCGCGGACTCAATTATTACACCGGCATCATCTTCGAAGTAAAAGCTACTACGGTACAAATGGGTAGTATTGGTGGCGGTGGCCGATATGATGATTTAACCGGATTGTTTAGCGTACCTAATGTACCGGGCGTAGGTATTTCTTTTGGTGTAGACCGCATTTATGATGTGATGGAAGAACTGCAGGTATTTCCTGATGAAGTACAAACCGGTACCCAAGTCTTGTTCTTCAATCTAGGTGAAGCAGAAAGCAGAAATGCATTTACACTAATGCAACAATTGCGTGAAGCGGGTATTCGCTGCGAATTATTCCATGAGCAAGCCAAGTTCGACAAGCAATTCAAATACGCGGAGAAGAAAGCCATACCTTATGTGGTGATCATCGGCACACAGGAAATGGAGCAAAGCACCTGTAGCAGAAAGAATTTGGTAACAGGCGAACAAATCACCTTATCACAGAGTGATTTACTGAATCAACTCTGGTGATGGTTTAGCCATTTCATCCTTACGCACTTTTCTGCCAACCAACAGCACACCAGCAATTACCAATGCAGTGCCAATGCCTTGCATCCAGCCAAAAGATTCACCCAGAAAATAAGATGCCATAAAAATGGTAGCCAGTGGTCCAACTGCAGAAACAATGGCTACGTTACTGCTACCAATCCGCTTCAAACCAGAAGCAATCAACAGCACCGGAATCACTGTGGTAAATATGGCCATAATCAGCATATAGCCATACACCTTCCATGGCAGTCGGAAGAATTCAGTAAGATCGTTTCCTGCTACAATAAAATGCAGTATCACCAATACGGTGGCACTTTGCATGGCCAGTCCCGAAAAATAAGCAGAACCCACTTTTGGTATGATGCGTGCACTCCAGATCACATAAAATGCATAGGTGAATGCACAACCAAAAATCAATAGGCTGCCAATAGTCGTCGCGCGGGCATCGCCTGTTTGAATATCACTGAAATAAGCAACACCCACACCCAAATAAGTAAGTACAAGCGCTAAAAGTTGCGTGACATTTACATGTGCTTTATAAATCCATGCTGAGACCAGCACCACGATTGCAGGATAAGTAAATAAGATGATTCGCTCTAGACCGGCGCTGATGTATTGCAAACCCCAAAAGTCGAAATAGCTGCTTATGTAGTAGCCCAACACACCAATACCCAATATCCGCCATTTTATAGCCCATGGCTCAGGACTTGTTTTCTTCGCCGTTTCTCTGAACAACAAATACAGAAAAAAAGGAAGGGAGAAGCCCATTCGCATAACAAGCAAAGCGGAAACACTTAGCGGATATTCAATGTAAACGAGCTTAGCCAAAATGGCTTTACCTGAAAAAGCAATTGCACCCAAGAGTACAAAGAACACACCTTGCAATTGATAAGAAACTTTGGGCGCTTGCTTCATGAAATGTAAAGGTAACTGAATAGCACAGCAAGCAGTACAAACAAAAATCCCCCGCTTGTTGCGAGGGATCATAATTTACTTACGATACAATCGCTTCTGATCGCTGAATCGAATCCAAGCTGCAGCAGCCTGCTCCTTGGTACCTTCCAGATGATAGCCCATGGCATCAATCACTACACCAATCACTTTTTTGGCATCATTGCGCTTAAACGCTGCTGTGCCTTGAAAAGCTACAATAGTGTACACATCATCATTCTGCTTTACCAGTTCTGATGAGCCTGCAGATGTAGTCATGATGATTGTACCATTCTCATTGGTAACAGTTGCCTCTGGCACAATACTACCTTCCGGAAATTTATACTTACCCAAAATAGCAGTAGCGCTACTGTCTTGTTGAGCCGATGCAGCAAAAGCCACAAACATGCAAAATGCGAGAAAAAGAATCTGTTTCATAATCAGGTTTTGATATAGACGAATATGGAACAAAAAAGTTACGAAACAAGATTAATATTTTTCATACACAATTGCTGCACCCTGACCAACCCCTACACACATGGTAGCCAATCCATAACGGGATTTGCTTCTGCGCATTTCATGGAGTAAAGTAGCAGTGATTCTACTACCACTGCATCCCAAAGGATGACCCAGTGCAATAGCACCACCATTCACATTCACTTTTGATGGATCTAATTGCAGATCACGCATACAAGCCAAAGCCTGTGCAGCAAAAGCCTCATTCAATTCTACTTGATCTAGCTGATTAACGTTTAAGCCAGCCCGCTGTAAAGCTTTCTGTGTTGCAGGTACCGGACCAATACCCATAATAGAAGGGTCAACTCCGGCAACACCCATGCCCGCTACTCTGGCAAGTGGTTTAAGGTTAAATAATTTCACTGCTTCTTCACTGGCTAATAAAACAGCCGCAGCTCCGTCATTGATACCACTGGAATTACCCGCAGTAACAGAACCATCTTTTGCAAAAGCAGGTTTGAGTGCTGCCAGTTTTTCCAAACTGGTTTGGCGAGGATGTTCATCTATATCTACAATGGTTGGCTCCTTGTTTTCAGTAATCTCTACAGGAATCAATTCATCCGCCCACTTACCTGCAGCCAAAGCAGCTGCATATTTTTCCTGCGATTGCATGGCAAACATATCCTGATCAGCCCGACTGATATTCCACTGACGAGCCACATTTTCTGCGGTTTCGCCCATGTTGTATGGATGGTACTTTTCTGCTAATTTCTTATTGGTAAAACGCCAGCCAATTGTGGTATCATAGGTCTCCACCTTACGACTCCAGGCTCCATCACTTTTAGCTGTTACGAAAGGTGCACGCGTCATACTTTCCACACCACCTGCTATATAAAACATGCCTTCTCCGCACTGAATGGCTCTTGCCGCATCCATGATGGCTTGCAGTCCGCTGGCACACAAACGATTCACCGTATTGCCACCCACTGTTACTGGTAAACCAGCTAATAGGGCCGCCATACGCGCCACATCACGGTTATCCTCACCAGCCTGGTTGGCTGCGCCGGCAATCACATCTTCAATCTGATGCACATCAACATTGGGATTACGCTTCACCAAAGCACTGATTACTAGGGCCAGCATATCGTCGGGACGAACAGTGCTTAAACGGCCACCATAGCGACCAATCGGTGTTCTTACGGCATCAATGATGTAGGCAGTTTTCATACACAAATCTTGAGCGCGCAAGATAGTTCTTGCAAGGCAAATAGGCTGCCCAGCCCGCTAAGCTTATCTTTGCACCATGGCAAAGCAGAATATTCGACATTTAAGTTACGCAGACATTGAAACATATTTCCTAGAACAAGGCGAGCCTAAGTTCCGTGCAAAGCAGGTCTATGAGTGGTTATGGCAGAAAAAAGCCGGCAGCTTTGAGGATATGTCGAACCTGAGCAAAGTACTGCGCGCCAAGCTCCAAGAAGAATTTGATTTACCGGCCCTGAAAGTGGATGCCACCCAATACAGTAGTGATGGCACTATTAAAAGTCGCTTTATCACGCGTGATGGTCATAAGGTTGAAGGTGTGCTCATTCCAACTGAAGAAAGAAAGACAGCTTGTGTATCCTCTCAAATTGGCTGTAGCCTGAGTTGCAAATTCTGCGCAACCGGTTATATGGAGCGCAAGCGTAACCTCAGTTTTGATGAAATCTACGATGAAGTCGTGCTCATCAACCAGCAGAGTGAGCGTGTGTATGAGAAAAAACTCAGCAATATTGTTTTTATGGGCATGGGTGAACCCTTGCTCAACTATAGCAATGTATTAAGAGCCATTGAACGCATCACCGCAGAAGATGGTTTGGGTATGAGCCCCAGAAGAATCACCGTTTCTACTGCAGGTGTTGCCAAGCAAATCAAAAAGTTGGGCGATGATGGCGTAAGATTTAAACTGGCGCTTTCTTTACACGCTGCCAATGATGTGAAGCGTAATGAGATTATGCCCATCAACGAAACCAATAATATCCGGGTACTGATTGATGCATTGAATTATTTCTATAAAAAGACCGGTAACGAAATCACTTTTGAATACATTCTTTTTAAAGATTTCAATGATTCACTAAAAGATGCAGATGAACTGGTGAAGATTTATCGCCAAGTGCCTGCAGATCTGGTGAATATCATCGAATACAATCCTATCGACTTCTTCAACTATACCAAACCAGATGAAGAAGGTATTGAACGCTTTATGAGCTACTTGGAAAAGAATCGCGTGAATGCCCGTCTGCGTAGAAGTCGCGGTAAAGACATCGACGCAGCATGCGGCCAGTTAGCCAATAAAGACCGACTTTAAGTTTCTCCTAACATGTTGCATTAAACTACTTAGACCAATACAGGTCTATCTAGCATTAAACACGCAACATGAAAAAGATACTCTCATTAGTAAGTATGATAGCCTTGGGTAGTTCACTATTGATTGCCCAACCACCAGCTGGTGCCGGTCGTATGCAACATGGCCAAATGCATGGTAAGCAAATGATGGCAGGTAGAATGGCGAAAGACCTTAACCTGACAGAAGATCAGAAAGCGCAATTAAAGAAAGTGCATCAGGAATATGGTGCAAAGATTAAAGCCATCAAAGACAATGATCAGCTAACACAAGGCGATGCACGCAAGCAAATTGAAGCCTTACATCAAGCACAAAAAGCAGCATCTGATAAAGTGTTTACCGAAGAACAGAAAGCTAAGATGAAAGATGTTCAAGAGCAGCGTCGCGGACGCATGAAGGAAGAAGCTGCAGCCAATGTGGCAAGAATGCAAGTGAGATTAGGCTTAAATGAAGCGCAGGTAGCAAAAGTGAAAGAAGAACAAGTCAATACGCAATCGAAGATGCAGGCTTTACGCAACAACAAAGACCTTTCTAAAGAACAAAAGAGAGCACAAGTGCAATCGCTAATGAAAGCACATAGAGCAAATATGGCCAGTATCTTAACACCTGAACAACAACAAAAAATGCAGGCTGAGCATCGTGGCAGAAGAGGTGTTACCAAATAAGACTTAATTGATTGAGCAGCAACAGCAATGGAGCCCCAAAAAGGGCTTCATTTTTTTATACCTACCTTTACACGACCTGTTGAAAAACAGCAAATACAATTTTATGGGACAACAAGGATTCCGCAAGTTCATGAAAGAAGAACTGAGCGGCGCAAAAAAGAAAGAAGCATTCCGTCAGGAAAAGCGTCAAGTAAAAGCAGAAAGAAAAGCAGCCGGCGACGAAGCGCGAAAGCGAAAGTTTGAACAACAGACCGGACAAGCAGCCCCCAAACCAACTTGGAGCAAGAACACAAAATCTGCAGCGCCAAAAAAAGGACCAGCCAAACCTCAATACGGTAAAGCAAAACCACAACAGCAAGAGCCTACTAAGTTCACGATTGTGAAGAAAGCAGATGCATCCATGATGCCACTGAACAAGTTTATTGCACACGCAGGTGTTTGTGGCAGACGTGAAGCAGCTGAGTTGGTGAAACTGGGTCATGTAACCGTAAACGGCGATAAAGTATTTGAGCCCGGATTTAAAGTGTCTGAAAAAGATACTGTGACTATGAAGGGGAAGAAAATCTTCTTACAACAGAATCTGGTATACATCCTCCTCAATAAACCAAAAGATTATATCACAACAGCCAATGATCCACAGGGCAGAAAAACTGTACTGGATTTGATCAAAGGTGTAACAGCTGAAAGAGTATATCCTGTTGGTCGACTAGACAGAAACACTACTGGTGTATTACTACTTACCAATGATGGTGAACTGGCACAGAAGCTCACCCACCCTTCATTCGAAATCAAGAAGATTTATGAGGTAAAGCTGGATAAGCCTGTGGTGAAAAAAGATATGGAAGCTATTGCTGCAGGGGTTACACTAGAGGATGGCTTTGTTGCAGCTGATGCCGTAGGTTATGTAGACAGTAAAGACAAATCAGTGATTGGCATTGAATTACATAGCGGCCGAAACCGCATTGTACGCAGGATATTTGAACATCTTGGTTATGATGTGAAGAATCTGGACCGTGTAATGTTTGCCAACCTCACGAAGAAAAATGTAGAGCGTGGCAAATGGCGTTACCTGAATGAGAAAGAAGTACGCCTGTTAAAATACATGAACCAATCATTCGTCAAAAAACAGCAGTCCTGATATGGTTTTGCCAAAGCCTGAAATCATTTTTTCCAACGACGATTTCATTGCAGTTAACAAGCCTTCCGGTTTATTGTCTATACCAGACAGATTAGGTCAGGAAGTTTCTTTAAAAGTGCTTCTGGAAGCTCAATATGGAAAGGTCTATACCGTACACAGATTGGATAAAGACACCAGTGGCTTGATTTTATTTGCGCTGAACGAACAAGCCCATAAACTACTTTCTGCATTATTCGAAGGCAGAGAAATGAATAAGCAATACCTAGGCTTGGTGAATGGCAGACTAATGAACTCATCTGGCAGCATTGATGCGCCTATTATGGAACATCCTGCACAGAATGGCACCATGGTTACGCATCAGAAGGGCAAACCATCATTGACAGATTACACATTAGTTGAACAATTTGCTCAATATGCTTGGGTGCAGTTTCGCATTCATACCGGTAGAACCCACCAGATTAGGGTACACATGAAACATATTGGCCATAGTATTGTGGGCGATGTTTTATACGGTGATGGCAAACTATTGTATCTATCGCAACTCAAGAAGAACTTCAAACTTTCAAAGAAAGAATTGGATGAGCGCCCCATATTGGGCCGACTAGCACTACATGCATTCAGCATCAGCTTTACTTACAAGGATCAACCAATCGAACTTGAAGCAGCTTTGCCGAAAGATTTACATGCACCCCTACAGCAATTGCGTAAGTTGCAAAGGAAGTAAGCGTAAAAGGCGAAGCACTGAAGCTTTTTGTGTAACTTCAAAGTGCCAAGCTGTATGAAAGTAAAAAAACAATTACTAACCGATTGCTGGGAGACATTATCTGAACAGAAAGGCTTTGATCCAGATAAAGCCCAATTGGTTTTAGCCTTTGGCGACTCGGCTAAAATAGTGCTCCCTGAACAGCTGGAATACCTACGTCAATCCTATCCCAACGCAGCTATCGCCTTTGCCTCTACATCAGGTGAAATAGCATCGAATAATGTATACGATCATTCAATAGTAAGCCTCGCTATCTGGTTTGAGAAATCAACAGTCAAAACAGTTGAAACAGATGTACGAGAGCACAAGAGCAGTTTTGAAGCAGGTAAATTTTTGAGAGATGCTTTTCCCGATAAAGACCTTAAAAGCATTTTCGTTTTAAGTGATGGCACACTGGTGAATGGCAGCGAGTTGGTAAAAGGACTGAATCATTCCGAAGCCAATGAGGTATTGATTACTGGCGGACTAGCAGGTGACGCAGATAGGTTTCAACAAACTTTTGCAGGTTTAAATACCATACCACAACCAGGAAAAATTGTTGCCATTGGATTTTATGGCGAAGCACTTCAAGTTGGCAGCGGCTCTCTAGGTGGGTGGGATGAATTTGGGCCAGAACGAGAAATCACCGCATCTGATAAGAATATCTTACATGCAATTGATCACAAGAATGCACTTGAGCTGTATAAAGAATATTTAGGCCCATTCAAAAATGAATTACCTGGCTCAGCCTTGTTATTCCCATTAAGTATTTCCGGAGAAAATCAGGACCAAAAATTGGTCAGAACTATTCTGAGCATTGATGAAGCTTCAGGCACCATGACTTTTGCGGGCAATATGCCCGTAGGCAGTAAGGTTAGATTGATGAAAGCGAACTTCGATAAAATCATCGACGCCTCTGCCAATGTAGCCAAGCAAATTCTGGATAAACAAGATGCGCCTGAAGTGGCTATTTTAATCAGTTGCGTAGGAAGAAAGCTGATTCTGCGTGATAGAGCTTATGAGGAAATCGTTGCGGCTAGGCAGATTATGGGCGAAGACGTGATCATCAGTGGATTTTATTCCTATGGTGAGATCTCACCCGCAACAGACCTTACGCTTGCTTGTGAGCTACACAATCAAACCATGACCATTACCACTTTCAGAGAAATATAGGTGGACAAAGCAGCCAACATATTACACGCTTTACTACAAAGACAAATCAAGAAACATTTTCCCGATGGCATCAAGAATGCCTTATTTGAAAAACTACTCATTGAAATCAGTGAAACCTACCGCTGGTATGAACGTGACAAAGCTTTATCAGACCATGCTTATGCCATCTCAGAAAAAGAATACCAAGCTGTATTAAAAAGCTTGCAATCAAAAAATGAATTGATATCGCAGTCGATACAGCAACTAAAGGAACATATTCTTCAGATTGACCCAAAAGCTGCCATCAACTCTTCATCTGAGAGTGATTCTATTTTGGCAACTATTGACTACTTGGGCGCGCTGATTGAGCAACAGAAAAAACTGGAAGAAGAAAATCGATTGGCAAAAGAAGTAGCAGAAAGTGCAGCCAAAGTGAAGAGTGAATTTTTATCTGTGATGAGCCACGAAATCAAGACACCACTGAATGCGATTATCGGTTTATCGCATCTGCTGATGCAGCAAAGTTTTCCTCCTGAGCAGACAAAAAATATACTTACCCTGCACACGGCTGCTGAGAATTTGCTGAATTTAATCAACGATATTCTTGACTACGGAAAAATAGAGAGCGGTAAAATCAGCCTCAACTTCAAGCCTACAGATATCAGAAACCTGCTTACGCATGTGCGCAATACACATTTGTTTAAAGCACAGGAAAAACAGAACAATATCAAATTGTTGATTGACCAAGATTTACCAGAGTGGGTTTTGTGCGATGAAGTAAGGCTGAATCAAATCATGCACAACTTGGTTTCCAACGCTGTAAAGTTTACGTCGCAAGGTAATATTACCATCAGTGCCACTGTAGAACGTGAGACTGATCAAACGATTTGCATCGCTTTTTCTGTAAAAGACACAGGTATAGGCATTCCAACAGATAAGCAGTCCATTATCTTCGAACGCTTTACACAAGCAGAAGCAGATACTACGAGAAGATTTGGTGGTTCTGGTTTGGGCTTGTCCATAGTTAGAAGTATGCTGGAATTATTCAACAGCCAAATACACTTAAAAAGCGAACCAAATAAAGGTGCAGAGTTCTATTTTTCATTAGAGCTGGAGAAAGATCAAGCTTCTACTGCCAAACAAGCGGGAGGTTTTAGCGCAAAAAACACATTAGACCTTTCTGGTGTACATGTATTGATTGTGGATGATATTGCTTTCAATACCATGGTTGCTGAACAAATGCTGGCCAATGCCAATGCCACCAGTGATCATGCCGTAAATGGTGCTGAAGCCATTGAGAAAATCAAGCATGCGCAATACGATTTGGTGTTAATGGATATTCAAATGCCAGTTATGGATGGTCTAGAAGCCACGCAGCAAATACGAGCCTTCAATCAAACCATTCCTATCATTGCACTAACAGCTTCATCTGAGCCGGAAGTGATTACAGAAACCAAAGACAGTGGGATGAATGATTTTCTGATGAAACCATTCAATCCCAATGATTTTTATGCCTTGATTTATCAGTATACAAAAGGCAGTAGAAATTAGCGCTTATACACCTGCCCCTCTTTCATCACAAACTTTACATTCCCCATCGCTTTGGGATCATTGATGGGGTCTCCTTCTACTGCAACAATATCTGCGAGTTTACCTTTTTCAATCACCCCAATCTGATCTGCACCCAGCAAGTCTGCAGCTGATAAGGTTGCCGCACGAATCGCCTCTATCATGGGCATACCTGCTTCATGCATGTACACAAACTCCATCCAATTCTTACCGTGAGAGAAGACGCCTGCATCAGTACCGAAAGCAATCTTCACACCCGCTTTATATGCTTTGGCAAAAGTGCCCTGAATAAAATTACCTACCACCAAGGCTTTGGCAGCGACAATTTCCGGATAATATCCGGGCTTCTTAGCCGAGTCTGCTGATGACTTACCAGCTGTGATGGTAGCTACCAGATAAGTACCTTTTTGCTTCATCAAGTCCATAACCTCTTCTGTCATGTAAGTTCCATGCTCAATGGAGTTAACACCGCCTAATACGGCACGCTTCATTGCTTCCGCGCCGTGGCAGTGCGCCGCTACTTTAAAACCATAATCTTTTGCCGTTGCCACAATGGCTTCTACTTCTTCCTGTGTAAACTGAGGGTTCTCTCCACTCTTGGCCATACTCAATACGCCGCCACTGGCAGTAATCTTGATACAATCGCTGCCATCTTTATAGCGCTGACGCACTGCTTTACGGCAATCATCAACCCCATTCACAACACCGTTTGCAGGACCAGGATCGCCCATCAAATCTTTGCGGTAATTATTGGTAGGGTCTGCATGACCGCCTGTTGTACCAATGGCTTTACCGGCAGTAAACACACGCGGCCCTTTGATCATGCCCTTGGCAATGGCATTACGTAAGGAGATATTCACGCCACTACCACCCAGATCACGCACAGAAGTAAAACCGGCCATTAATGTTCGCTCTGCAAAGACTACCGACTTAAATGCATAGTCGGCAGGATTCAATGTAAATCCATCAATATACCTGGTTGGGCTGGTTTCATCTTCCATGTGCACATGCATATCAATCAAACCGGGCATTACAGTTCTTTGTTTCAGATCAATCACCTGATCGCCTTGTTGAGGAGAGAGGTAGCCTTTTTGTACTTCAGCAATTTGCTTGCCTTGTACCACAATGGTCATTTCTTTCAGTACCGTCAACTGCTTTACATCTACCAGCTGACCACAATGAATGAGTGTACGTTGGGCATAATTGTATGTAGCCATCAGGAGCATAAGCCCCAAAAGCATTTTTTTCATGTGCGGTTGTTTGCTGTAAGATACTGATTCAAACTAAATAGTCCCTACAGAATTGCAGGGACTATTGGCTCACTTGCTTGCTCATCGCACTAGCCTTTATTTGGCTGTGGCGTATACCGCAAATACGGTTTCACCACCTTCACCCCTTTCGGAAATTTTTGAATCGCATCTTCTGTACTCACAGCAGGCACCACAATTACATCTTCACCTTCTTTCCAATCTGCCGGTGTAGCCACACTGTAATTCGCCGTAAGTTGTAAGGAATCAATCACGCGCAGCACTTCATAAAAGTTTCTACCAGTTGATGCCGGATAGGTGATGATCAGCTTTACTTTCTTATCGGGACCGATAATAAATAAGGAACGAACAGTAAAGGTTTCAGAAGCATTCGGATGGATCATATCATACAAACCGGCCACTACACGGTTTTCATCTGCAATGATGGGAAAATCAACAGACACATGCTGTGTTTCGTTGATATCATTGATCCAACCATGGTGCTTATCCAAGCCATCCACACTTACAGCCAGTACTTTCACATTTCTACTGGCAAATTCTTCCTGCAGCAGTGCTGTTTTACCCAGCTCTGTGGTACAAACAGGGGTATAATCGGCAGGATGCGAAAATAACACGCCCCACCCATTACCGAGGTATTCGTAAAAATCAATGGGACCTGCAGTTGTCTGCGCCTGAAAATTCGGCGCGATATCGCCTAATCGTAAACTCATACTTGCTTTTGCAACAAAAAAAGGGATAAATAATTAGTCTACCAAATAAGTAGACTGAAAATTAACATTTACGCACCCACTTCAGGAATATCCATGTTTGTTATCTTGCTGCTATTATGCTTTCCAAGAAAACACAATATGCGCTGAAGGCCCTGAGCTATCTGGCTGAACATTATTCGGAAGGGCCGGTCCTGATTGCAGATATTGCTGCACACAAGCAGATACCACTAAAGTTTCTAGAGAGTATCCTGCTCAACTTGAAACACCACGAGATTTTGGAAAGTAAGAAAGGCAAGGGTGGCGGATACTTTTTAAAACAAGCACCCAAAAAGATCAGTGTGGCCAAAGCCATTCGCGCGGTGGAAGGTCCGATTGCATTACTACCCTGTGTGAGTTTGAACTTTTATGAAAAATGTGCGGACTGTGATGAGAAAAGCTGCGGTGTAAATAAAGTGATGGCGCTTACCCGCGATGCTACATTAGCCGTACTAGAGAAAAAGACACTCGCTGACTTAATGGACAGGCATTAACTAGTCAGCCGACCCACGCTTCAGTGCTGTCTTGCCAAATTTATTCTTCACGTCATCAATGGCTTTGTATAAGCCTTTTTTCTTGCCGGCATCTTGAAAAAGATTACCCTGTGTTGCTTGGGTAGAGAAATCACTGAGCCGCACCCCCAGCAAACGAACGGGCTGCCCCTTTCGGTACAAATCATGAAACAATTGCTTGGCTACAGGAATCAACTCATCGTCACTAAAAGTATGGGGAATAGAGAGCTGCTTAGATGTGGTTTCAAAATCAGGATAACGGATTTTCACGGCTATACAACCGGCCATCTGCCCGTCCTGTCTCAATTCAAAAGATACTTTCTCCGTCATCTTCACCAATAATTTCAGCAATTGTGCACTGTCTTTGATGTTCTCCGAAAAAGTCTGCTCAGTAGAAATGGACTTTGCCTCATGATAAGGATGCACTTCCCCATGATGAATACCTTGGGCTTTCTGCCAAAGCTCGGTGCCCCATTTACCTAATTGTTTTTCCAACAAAGTTTGAGGCTGCAAGAGAATATCACCAATGGTGCGAATACCCATTTGTTGTAGTTTGATATGGGTATGTTCCCCTACACCCGGAATTTTATTAACAGGTAATGGCGAGAGAAAAGCCTGCTCCATACCGGGTTGCACAAAGAGATAGCCATTTGGTTTGGCTTCATCTGTAGCAATCTTTGCCACTAGTTTATTCGATGCCAATCCAAAAGAGATGGGTAAACCGGTTTGATCAATGATCTCCTGGCGAAGGGCAATGGTCCAGCGATAAGGATCATGGTATTTATCCATTCCCGTAAGGTCAATATAGAACTCGTCAATAGATGCTTTCTCGAACAAAGGTGCTTTGGCGGCAATGATATCGGTAACCCAGCGACTGTAACGACCGTATTCACCACGGGTACCCTTCAATACAATCACTTGGGGACACAACTTCAATACCTGTTTCATCGGCATGGCACTGCGTACACCAAACTTTCTGGCTTCATAACTGGCAGCAGACACCACCCCTCTTTCGCGGCTACCGCCTACCACCACAGGTTTTCCTTTCAGGGATGGATCATTGATTAATTCCACACTCACAAAAAAGGAGTCCAGATCCAAATGGGCAATATAGCGTTGCGGTTGCGCCATGAATATCAATACTGGCCTGTATTCAGCATCACCAACGTACAAGCTTCTACCGGTTGAATGCCATTGGCCATAGCCAATTCTTCCAAAGTATCATTTTCAGTACCCGGATTAAAGATGATGCGCTTAGGTTTCAAAGCAATCAGGTAATCATAGTAGGCCTGCTGATGATCAGGATTCATGTAAAGTGTGATGGTATCAATATCCTGCAGTGTAGGCTGACCAGTTTCGATGATGGTATCCGCTACTTGTCCAGCTTTACGACCAAGTGCAACAACGGGATGCCCTTTTGAACGCAATAAACGCACAGCCATATGGCTATATCGTGCAGGATTTTCAGATGCACCTAGCACCAAAGTTTTCTTTTGCTCCATAGATGCAAATTAGGGTTAATCCAGTTGATGCAGATTATGCTGCATCTTTGCGTTCACTGAATAATTTTTTCAAAAAAAATTTGTAGTGTACAAAAGATAATCTCTAACTTAACAGGCAACAATTTCACACCTCAAACTAATACCATCATGGCAAAAGCAAAGAAGAAGGCTGCCAAGAAAGTTGTAAAGAAAGCAGCCCCAAAGAAAAAAGCTCCGGCTAAGAAAAAAGTAGCTAAAAAAGCTGCGAAGAAAGCTGCTCCAAAGAAAAAGGCGCCTGCTAAAAAAGCTGCCAAAAAAGCTGTGAAAAAAGCAGCTCCCAAAAAGAAAGTAGCTAAAAAGGCTGCGAAGAAAGCTGCTCCAAAGAAAAAAGCTCCAGCAAAGAAGAAAGTAGCTAAAAAAGCTGCTGCGAAAAAGCCAGCGGCCAAGAAGCCAGCGGCAAAAAAACCAGTTGCTAAAAAGCCTGCAGCAAAAGCAAAAAAACCTGCGGCTAAGAAAGCGCCAAAACCAGCGCCAGCACCGGCTCCCGCACCAGCACCAGTAGAAGCACCTGCAGCACCAGTCGCAGAAACTACTGAAACACCAGCTGCATCTTAAGCCTTGCTGCTGATATCATTAAAGCCAGCCTAGCGCTGGCTTTTTTATGCAATACCCTATCAATCATCAGTTAACCTCTGTTTATGAAAAAGATCCTTTGCTTATTGAGCTTTGTCACATTTGCTTTACTCACACAAGCACAATCAAACATCCAAAACAAGACAAAAGACTGGAAACGTTACGATGGCTATTTCACCTTTTGGTGGGATGCTAGCAACGGTAAGATCTGGATGCAGATTGATCAGTGGAATAAGGAGTTTCTCTATGTAAACTCACTTCCTGCAGGATTGGGCTCCAATGATATCGGACTTGACAGAGGGCAAATTGATGAAACACGTATTGTATACTTTACCAAAGTAGGTAAGAAAGTATTACTGATCCAACCCAACTATGCTTATCGCGCCAGCAGTAAAGACCCCAGAGAGCAAAAAGCAGTAAGAGAATCTTTTGCGCAATCAGCTATATTCAGCTTTACAGCTGATACAGAAGAAGGTGAGAAAGTATTGGTAGATGCGACCACCTTCTTTTTACGCGATGCACATGGTGTAGCAGATAAGATCAGGATGATGCGCCAAGGCACTTATGCTTTCAATGAAGCAAGATCGGCTATGTATTTACCCAATACCCGCAATTTTCCTTTGAACAGCGAGTTTGAAGCCACCATCACTTTTACAGGGGGCAGTGATGCTGGAAGATTTGTGACTAGTGTTACGCCTTCGGCGGATGCGATTACATTGCGCATGCACCATTCTTTTGTGCAATTACCCGATGAAGCATATACCCCAAGAGTCTATGATATCCGTAGCGGCTATTTTGGTATCAGCTATTTTGATTACAGCTCAGATTTTACCATGCCGATTGAGCAACTTTTTATTGCCAGACATCGGTTAAAGAAAAAAGACCCTACTGCTGCCAAAAGCGAACCCATCAAACCAATTGTTTATTACCTAGATAATGGCACACCTGAGCCCATCCGCTCTGCCTTGTTGGATGGAGCCCGTTGGTGGAATCAGGCATTCGAAGCAGCAGGATATATCAATGCATTCCGTGTGGAAGTATTACCAGATTCTGCAGACCCCATGGATATTCGTTACAACATGATTAATTGGGTGCATCGATCTACGCGCGGCTGGAGTTATGGTGCATCTGTTACTGATCCCAGAACAGGTGAAATCATCAAAGGACAAGTAACACTTGGCTCTTTAAGGGTGAGACAGGATTACCTCATCTTCACCGGACTGTTATCCCCCTATGAAACAGGAAAACCAGCTCCGGAAACCATGCGCCAAGCTGCTTTACAGCGTTTACGCCAATTATCGGCACACGAAGTAGGCCATACCTTGGGCCTCATGCACAATTATGCATCCAGTTATAATAACCGTGCATCAGTTATGGACTACCCACATCCCAATGTTACGCTGAATGCAAAAGGAGAAATCGATTTCAGCGATGTGTATACCAATGAAATTGGTGAATGGGATAAACGTGCCATCATCTATGGTTATCAAGAATTTCCGCTTGGCACCAATGAATCTAACGCTTTGAAAAATCTGCTGGAAGAAAATACAAAAATGGGCTTACGCTATATCGCTGATGCCGATGCCCGAGCAGCAAGCGGCTTACACCCTTACGCCCACTTATGGGATAACGGCAAAGACCCTGTGGTTGAATTGAACAATGTATTACAAGTAAGAAAAAAAGCGCTGGCACAATTCTCAGAAAAAGCCATCAGACCAAATACACCCGAGAGCAGACTGGAAGATGTTTTGGTACCAGTCTATAATTACCATCGCTATCAAGTAGAAGCTGTTACCAAATTAATTGGTGGCATGTACTATGATTACAGTGTACGCGGTGGTAATCAGGAAAAACCCAAACCACTCGAAACAGCGCTACAACAAAGAGCCCTAGATGCTGCATTGTATTGCCTTTCACCAGATGTGCTGACCATTCCACCGCATATAGCAGCCATGATTCCGCCAAGACCACCTATGTATTACAATGTGGGCGAACTCTTTCCTAAAAGAACAGGTATGAGCTTCGATGGACTGGCAGCTGCCGAAGCGCTCACAGACTTCACGTTAAGATTTATTTTCAATGCAGAAAGAGCTAATAGACTGGTGCAATTGAAAGCCCAGTACAATACACCCGGTTGGGATGATGTGCTAGACGCAGTAATAGCGCAAACCTGGCAAAAGCCCTGGCAAAAAGGCATGCAGGGCGAAGTACAGATGCAGACAGCACAAATGGTGTTAACCTGGATACTGGGTTTGAGCCAGCTGGAGAACAGTAATTATGCAGTAAAAGCCATCTGTTTCGACCGTTTGGAAAAACTGAAAGCACTCTGTAACAAGCAGTTAAGTGCCGACCCAGCTAGAAAGCATTTTTATCGCTACGCGATTGAACGCATCGAAAAACCAAAGGAGATCAATTTACCCCAACATAAAGAACTACCACCCGGCGCACCAATTGGCTGCGAGTTCTAGTTGAAAACGACATAATGTAGGGATACTACTACA
>DALYHN010000004.1:0-43277 GCA_031970875.1 Chitinophagaceae bacterium | reverse complement strand
ATCACATAACTATGTGAAACTAGACGAATAGGTCTTGATACAGTTGTGCCCCAGGAACAACAGAGTAATGCGACAAATCAGTAATGCCTTCCTTGGCCAATACTTCTTCATCAATGAATGTATTCCCTGTATAAGCGAGATTGGTCTTGGTAACAATGTGGTAAACAGCATCAGCAAGAATGTCTGGTGTGCGGCTCATCTTGGCCAGCATTTCACCACCGAGTAAGTTGCGCACAGCAGCTGTGTCAATAGTTGTTCTTGGCCAAAGGGCATTTGAGGCTACACCATCTTCTTTTAATTCTGCTGCCCAGCCCAATGCCATCATACTCATGTTAAACTTGGTCATGGTATAAGCCACATGTGGTCCTAACCATTTGGGTGTGATATTAATGGGTGGAGAAAGGGTAATGATATGCGGATTCTTACCACGCTTCAGGTGGGGAATACAATGCTTGGTCATGAGAAATGTACCACGCACATTGATGCTGTGCATCAGATCAAAGCGCTTGGCTTCTGTATTTTCTGTATTGGTGAGTTGAATGGCAGAAGCGTTGTTGATGAGTACATCAATACCACCAAAAGTGTCAACAGCTTTGTGTACTGCTGATTGAATCTGGTCTTCAAAACGGATGTCCAGCTGAATAGCCAAGGCTTTACCACCTGCTGCTTCTACTTCTTCCGCAGCAGAATAGATCGTACCACCCAGTCGCGGATCTTCTTCCACGCTTTTTGCTGCAATCACAATATTCGCACCTTCTTTGGCGAGGCGAAGCGCCATCGCTTTACCAATACCCCTGCTGGCACCAGTTATAAATACAGTTTTGTTTTGCATGGACATACCAATCGTTTTTTGTGGATACTAAATATCTGCAAAAGCGGTTTACCAGCCTAAGAATTCGCAGATTGTTTTTTCTGTTGCTTTGCAAGCATCTTCCAGCACATCATTCAGGATGACTTTATCGAACTGGTTTTTGAAGGTTAGCTCATAACTAGCTTTGTTTACCCGGGCAGCCAGACTTTCTTCTGTTTCGGTGCCACGGCTACGCAAGCGCTTTTCCAATTCTTCCACGGAAGGTGGTTCAATAAAGATGATGAGTGTTTGTTCGGGAAACTGTTTTTTTACATGCAACGCACCCTTCACATCAATATCCAATACAGGCACTTGCCCTGCAGTCCACATACGTTCCAGCTCTTCTTTTAAAGTGCCATAGTACTTGCCCTCGTAAACCATCTCCCATTCTACAAATGCATTGTCTTGAATCTTTTGCTGAAATTCAGCAACGCTGATGAAGTAGTAATCTTTGCCATGCACTTCGGTACCACGTGGCTGACGCGTTGCAGCAGAAATAGAAAATGCGAGTTTAGCATACTTACCCAATAGGTATCGGGTAATAGATGTTTTACCTGAGCCGGATGGGGCAGCAATGATGACGATCTTTTTATTGAGTGAAGCCATGCGCAAAGAACGGAAAAATCCGCTTCGCTTACACGCGTTTGATATCCGCACCCAAAGCTTGCAATCGCTGATCAATGTATTGATAGCCTCTGTCGATCTGCTCAATATTCTGAATCACACTCTTGCCTTCTGCACTTAGCGCTGCAATCAGCAAGGCCACACCTGCACGGATATCAGGACTACTCATGGTGATGCCGCGCAAAGCTTGTTTGCGGCCAAGGCCGATGACAGTGGCACGATGTGGATCGCAGAGGATAATCTGCGCACCCATATCGATGAGTTTATCGGTGAAGAAGAGGCGGCTCTCAAACATTTTCTGATGAATCAATACACTGCCTCTTGCTTGTGTAGCCACTACTAAGACGATGCTCAGCAAGTCGGGCGTAAACCCAGGCCAAGGATGATCATAGATAGTAAGGATACCGCCGTCTAAAAAGGTTTGTATTTCGTAAGTCTCTTGTTCAGGAATGAAAATATTATCACCTTGAATTTGTACATCAATACCCAACTGTCTGAATTTATCCGGAATCAAACCAAGATGAGCAACACCTGCACCTTCAATAGTGATGGCGCTTTGTGTCATTGCTGCCAAGCCAATAAAGCTGCCCACTTCAATCATATCCGGTAAGATGGTGTGTGTGGTTCCACCTAATTGCGCTACACCATCAATGATTAAGAGATTACTGCCAACGCCGCTGATCTTAGCACCCATCTGATTCAGCATGGTGCAGAGCTGTTGTACATAAGGTTCGCAAGCGGCGTTGTAAATGGTTGTTCTGCCTTCTGCTAAAACAGCAGCCATTACAATATTGGCGGTACCTGTTACAGATGGTTCATCCAATAAGAGATTGGCACCACGCAGCTGTGGCGCATCTAATTGGAAATAGCCATGATCTTCATCGTAATAAAAAGCAGCACCTAGTTGTTCAAAGCCAATGATATGGGTGTCTAATCTTCTTCTACCAATTTTATCGCCACCGGGTTTGGGTATATAGGCTTTGCGGAATCGCGCCAGCATGGGTCCGGCCACCATCACGCTGCCACGCAGTCGGCCACCTTTTTTGCGAAATGCATCTGAAGCTAGATAATCCACATCTACCTGATCTGCTTGAAAAGTGCAGCTATGTCGGTTGTGTCGATTGATGCGCACACCCATATCGCCCAACAATTCTATGAGCAGGTTTACATCCAGAATGTCTGGAATATTATGAATGGTTACAGGTGCATCTGTCAACAATACAGCACTGAGTATCTGCAATGCTTCATTCTTGGCACCCTGGGGTGTGATGGTACCACTGAGTTTTTTTCCGCCCCGTACTTCAAAACTGCTCATAAGAAAAAAATTAGCGCTTAAAAATAAAAGAGCGCCGCGGAATGCAGCGCTCTTTTTATACACGATTGCGTTATATCAATAACGTTTTTTGAAACCGCCGCTACGGTTATTGCCACCGCCGCCCATTCTGTTATCGCGACTGCCACCGCCACCGCCGTTGCGGTTATTGCGATTACCGCCACCACCACCGCGATTGTCTCTTCCGCCTCCACGGTTATCTCTACCGCGGCCGCCAAAGTTTTGCTGTCTGCGTGGTCCGCGACCATAATCATCTCTTTCGATTTGGTTGCGGTGTTTGATAAATGGAGTATTGCTGAATTCCAATCCACCGCCGGTGAGGCTGTTGAGTTCTGCACGGATCGTATCATCATGCACCAACTCTTTGTGCCAAGTGCTGTAGGCCAGCTTCATATAGTAAGCAATGGTATGGGCGAAGCCATCTTTCTTTTCTTGATCGGTTTCTTCCAATGCTTTATTGATCACTGTTTCCAGATTCTTACCCAGGTGCGAATATTTTGGATGACGCTTTGGATAAGGCAATGGATCAGGCTTGGCCTTGTATGTTTCGCGCTGAGGTATGGGGTATGGACAGTCTACGTCCAATTTGAAATCACTCATCACAAAGAGGTGATCCCATAACATATGGCGAAAATCTTCTACGTTTTTTAAGTGGGGGTTTAGAAAACCCATGAGTTCCACTACCACCTTGGCTTGTTCGTTTCTTTTGTCCCTGTCTTCTATAGTAAGGAGAAAGTCAACCATTTTCTGAATATGACGGCCATATTCGCGCATACCGAGGTGGCTCCTCGTTGTATTGTATTCCATGAAATCTACTTAGTGCAGACAAATGTAAGGATTTTGGCTTCAGTGGCGTTGAGGCCGGGGCTTTCGTTATCTTCGCGGCATGGACGCACTGATCAATCAGATAGAAGGATACAAACAAGAAATGCAGGCTTTTGAAGCTGCAAATGCCGATGCAGTTGAGGCATTCCGTATTCGTTTTTTGGGCACCAAGGGTATTGTAAAAGCCGTGATGGGCGAAATGAAAAACGTGCCCAATGAGCAGAAAAAGCAGTTTGGTCAGATATTGAATGAGTTCAAGGGTTTTGCTGAAGCACGCTATGAAACATTGAAGTCAGCCGTGGAAAGCAGCGCTGATGCTGCTGGTTTTCAGGGAGATTGGTCATTACCAGGCGATCCGATTGCCGTTGGTACCAGACATCCTTTGAGTATTGTGCGCAAGCAGATTATCGATATTTTCGGCAGACTGGGCTTTGCTTTGGCAGAAGGTCCGGAGATTGAAGATGATTGGCACAATTTCGGTTCCATGAATTTGCCGGAAGACCATCCTGCGCGTGATATGCAGGATACTTTTTATATCCATCAAAACCCATCCTGGCTGCTGCGCACACATACCAGTAGTGTACAGGCAAGGGTGATGGAAACCCAAAAGCCTCCGATTCGGGTAATTTGTCCCGGTCGTGTGTATCGCAATGAAACCATTAGCGCGCGCGCGCATTGCTTCTTCCATCAGGTAGAAGGTTTATACATCGATGAAAATGTAAGCTTCGCTGATCTGAAGCAGACCTTATACTTCTTCGTGAAGGAGATGTTTGGTAAGGATGTGAAAGTGCGATTCCGCCCAAGTTATTTCCCTTTCACTGAGCCTAGTGCTGAAATGGATATCAGTTGTCTGATTTGTGAAGGCAAGGGCTGTAATGTTTGTAAGCACACTGGTTGGGTAGAGATTCTAGGTAGTGGTATGGTGCATCCAAACGTGTTAGAAAACTTCGGCATTGATAGCAATAAATACACCGGCTTCGCTTTCGGTATGGGTATGGAGCGTATCTGTCAATTGAAGTATCGTGTAAACGATCTGCGTTTGTACTCACAAAATGATGTGCGCTTTCTCAAGCAATTTACCGGCGCTGTTTAAATAAACATATGCAGGTATTTCATACAAGGGCAGTAGTGCTTAGGCAAACCAAGTATGGAGATACCAGTTTAATTGTATCTGCCTACACAGAATTATTCGGTATTCAGAGTTACCTCATTAAAGGGGTTCGACAAAGCAGTAAAAAGTCTGCAGGTCGCGCTATGTATTTTCAGCCCGGTTCCATTTTGGATATGGAAGTCTATCATAGCGATTTCAAGCAATTGCAATTTGTCAAAGAATACCAATGGGCTTATGTGTATCGCCAGTTGTTTACCGATGTGGTGAAACATGCTGTAGCCATGTATATGATTGAAATATTGCAGCATAGTTTGAAACAGCCCGAGGCCAATCCTGAAATGTTTGCCTTGATTGCGGAAAGCTTGCAGGAGTTGGATGTCGCTGAGGATGGTGTTGCAGCAAACCTGCCTTTATACTTCACTTTGAAATTGTGTGCTGAATTAGGTTTTCAAATAGCCGGTGATTTGAGTGGCGATATTTTTGATTTGAAGGAAGGATGTTTTACGTCTTCCTTACCCGATCATCCTTATTATATTGATGGTGCGGCTGCCGCAATCACTGCAGCTATCATTCAAGCAAATAGTGTTTCACAATTGGGTGTAATCACTTCTAATAGAGTGCAGCGCAGAGAAATCTTACAAGCGTATCAAACATTTATGGCATTGCATATTCCTGATTTTGGCGAACTCAGAAGTTGGCCGGTATTGCAGGAAGTATTGGGTTAGATCAATCTTTTTACTGCCATCGTATTTGCATCTTCAATCAAGAGTAATCCAGGTTGCTTGCCTTTTTCAATACTGCCGAGTGTATCATCAAAACCCAAAGCAACAGCACCATTGTAAGTGGCCCATTGTAATACTTCTGCCAATGGAATTTGTGGGAAATGTTGACGAATAGTTTTAATCTCTGCTGCAATACTGAGTTGATGATTGCTAGCGAGACTATCCGTACCTAAACAGATTTGTGCATCATGCTTGCGCAATAGCTCAATTGGCGGCACTTTGTTTTCGATATATAAATTGGCGTTTATGCAGCAGCAGTAATGAATCGCTTGATGCTGCGCTTTGATGAACTGCAGATCTGCTTCACTGATGCAGGTGTTGTGTACCAACAATGTGGCTGCGGTATCGCGCAACCAAGGCAAATAAGTTTGTACACTGCTTTGGTGATAAGGTTTGGTGAAACTGATATCAACACCTAATGTCTCGTACAAGCGGAAGAAATCGCCACTGGCATCTTGATAGAGTGCATCTTCTGCAGCAGTCTCTTGATTGTGGATGCTAATGATTTTTCCTTTGCTGTTCGCATTGATCATCCCAAACAATTCAGGTGAAACCGAGTAAGGTGCATGTGGCACGATGGATACATGTGGCAAAGCATCAGTGAATGCCTGATACACTTGCTCAATATTCGCGAAACGTTGTGCCGCAATACCCGGAATATAGCCTGTTACTTCAATAAAATTTCTATAGCAAAGCTGGCTTTGTGTTTTTGTTTCGATGGTGAAGGGCGTATTGCTGATATCGCCTACAGCTACAATACCGGCATTATGCATGGCTGCATCTGCTGCCGTAATAGCTGATGCAATGCTTGATTCCGGAAAATGTCTTTGTTGAAATACGCCAATCAAAAAATCTACTAATCCAGTTCCCTCTGGCAGTATGTTAAACATGTGGCTAAGCTCTAAATGGCAGTGTGCATTGATAAAGCCTGGGCAGATGGTGCCACGAAACAACTGCACATCATCACCTGCATCAGCTTTGCTAACAAGGTCATGAATATTACCTCGGCTGTCTGTAATGACTACAACTGATTGATCCAGCATCTCTTTGCCGGTAAATAAATGGTCTGCGAGAAATTTCTGGTAGCTCAAGCGAATATTTATCCGAAGGTATTAAAACTTATAACCAGTGCTCTTTGTACGCAAACACATACAATCAATAACACTTGTTAGTATTTGACTAGTAAATGCCAAGGAATTGTGAATCTGCTGAAGCAGATCAGCAAAGACAGCTAATATTAGCTATGTTTGTCATATCTATTTAATGCAGGCGCATGTTTAAGCAAGTACGTTTATTATCAATAATCAAATCCTTTGCGGGATTTTTTGCCGCATTGAATTGGGTATTGGTTTTTCTTGCAGCTAGTATTGCTGGTCCTGCACTCGCTGCAAGTGGTGTACAAGCGCAGATTGGTCACGCTGTTATTACACCTGTTGTTCCACCTGCACCTTTGGCCAGTATCGTAGATCCTGCTCAACTGCCTGAAAGCAATGAGACCGTTGATGAAGATGGTGTTGATGAATCTGATGATGAAGAGAGGGCATCTTTTTTCGCCGATTATATTCAGTATAATACTGCACAACTACTGCAGCAATTACAGCAAGTAAAAACGTTTCGTTTTCAATTGGCTGCTCAGCAAAATGAATCCATTCCTTTGTTCGTTTTGCATCATTCCTGGAAAGCCCACCTTATCTAAATAGTACTATTTCGCAGTGCTACAGCTATGTAGGCTGCTTGTACCATGCATTGCATGGACAGTCACTTTGTACTCAGCATCCTTGCTGACGATTCGTTTTACAAACAAGTACTATTTCATGAAGTATATTTTTACATCTGCCTTACTGGCAACAATATTTGCTGTTTCCGCTTGTGGTAACAAGCACGAAGAAAAAGAAGAAGAACCCGTTTTTATCGTTACAAGTCCTATACAGCGAGATACTGTTTTGTATAAGGAGTATGTTGGTCAGATCCATTCTGCCAGCCACATTGAGTTACGCTCACAAGAGAAAGGCTATCTGGAGAAAATATTTGTAGATGAGGGCCAGTTTGTACAGAAGGGGCAGCTCATGTTCAAAATTATGCCGGTGATTTATCAGGCTGAAGTGGAGAAAGCCAGAGCTGAAGTAAACTATGCAGAGATAGAGTACAACAATACCAAAAGTCTGGCCGACAATAATGTTGTTTCGCCCAATGAGTTAGCACTAACCAAGGCAAAACTGAATAAGGCGAAAGCTGAATTGTCTTTGGCGCAAGCTCATTTAGGCTTTACCGATATCCGTGCGCCGTTTAACGGCATTATGGACAGGCTACAAAAGCGATTGGGTAGTTTAATTGATGAAGGAGAGTTGCTCACCAGTCTGTCTGATAACAGTAAGATGTGGGTGTATTTTAATGTGCCAGAAGTAGAGTATCTGGATTATGTGAAGAAAGCCAAATCAGATCGTAACCAGAAAGTCTTGTTACAAATGGCCAACAAGCAGTTGTTTGATCAGCCGGGTGTGGTAGAAACGATTGAAGCAGACTTCAATAATGAAACAGGCAATATTGCTTTCCGTGCCACTTTCCCAAACCCAAAGGGCATATTACGCCATGGTGAAACGGGTAATATTCTTATGCCAGTTGCTTTTAAAGGTGCCATACTGATTCCGCAAAAAGCTACTTATGATGTGCTGGATAGAAAGTATGTATATGTGGTAGATGAAAATAATACCCTGAAGGCAAGGGAAATCACCATCGCACAAGAAATGCCACACGTGTATGTGGTTGCATCAGGTATTGGTCCTAAAGACAAGATCCTTGCTGAAGGTCTTGGTAAGGTTAGGAACAACGAGAAGATCAAATACAATTTTGTTCCCTATGAGAAAGAGCTCGCTGAGTTAAATCGTTTGCACGCCGAGTAAGGCAGGAACCGTAAAAAGAAGTATTATGTTTAACAAGTTTATACAAAGACCGGTTCTTGCTATTGCCTTATCCGTGGCTATTGTGTTCATGGGTTTATTGGCAATCAAGACCTCGCCGGTTGCACAGTTTCCGGAAATTGCCCCGCCAAGGGTGAATATATTTATTGAGTTTCCAGGCTCCAATGCAGATGTGTTGGTGAAATCAACGCTAACGATTTTGGAGCGTGCGATCAATGGAGTGCAGGGGATGCAGTACATGTTATCTGATGCCACTAGCGCCAGTGAAGCAAGTATTGAAGTCATCTTCGAGCCAGGTACAGATCCTACACTTGCAGCAGTAAGGGTAAAGTCCAGAGTAGATCAGGTCATGACCAATCTGCCACCACTGGTACAAAGAGAGGGTGTGATTATCTCGCCCCTGCAGCCCAGCATGTTGATGTACCTCAACCTCTACAGCAATGACAATAGTGTAGATGAGAAATTCCTTTTTAACTATGCCAATACCCATATTCTACCGGAGTTACAGCGTATCAAGGGTATGGGCTTTGCGCAAGCGATTGGTAGCCGCGCATTTGCTATTCGTGTATGGTTGAATCCTGATAGAATGCGTGCATACAATATTTCAGCAGATGAAGTATTGAAAGCAATTGATGAACAAAGTGTACTCGCTCGTCCCGGTCGTGTGGGTTTGAGTTCGGGTAAAACAGCACAGTCGCAGGAATATGTGTTTACATATAAGGGTTGGTTCAATACGCCTGAACAGTATGAGAATATTGTTATCAAAGCCAGCCCAGATGGGGAGATTTTGAAGTTAAAAGATCTCGCGCAGGTAGAAGTGGGTAGTGAATTCGTAGATATTTATTCTAATAAAGATGGTCACCCTTCAGCTTCCTTGGTATTGAAGCAAAACCCCGGCAGTAATGCCAGAACTGTTATTGAGGATGTAAAGGCCAAGTTGGAATCTTTGAAAAAAGACTTCCCGCCTGGTATTGATTATGAAATCAATTATGATGTATCGAAGTTTGTAGATGCTTCAATAGAAAAGGTATTACATACTTTGTTTGAAGCGTTTATACTGGTGACGATTGTGGTCTTTGTTTTCCTGGGTGATCTGCGTTCAACCTTTATCCCTATTCTGGCTGTACCTGTTTCATTGATTGGTGCATTTGTGTTGATGAATGTATTCGGGCTAAGTATTAACCTGATTACATTGTTTGCATTGGTGTTGGCGATTGGTGTAGTAGTAGATGATGCTATCGTGGTAGTAGAGGCAGTACACGTGAAAATGGAAGAGGAACATCTCTCTCCTTTCGCGGCGGTGAAAAAAGTGATCAGAGAAATCAGTGGCGCCATCATTGCCATTACGTTGGTGATGACTTCTGTATTTGTGCCGATTGCATTCATGGATGGTCCGGTTGGGGTATTATATCGTCAGTTCTCATTAACCATGGCAAGTGCCATTGTCATCTCAGGTTTTGTGGCATTAACCTTAACACCTGTTTTGTGTGCAATATTGCTGAAGAATACACATGGAAAGCCTAAGCGTAAAACGCCGGTTACATTATTTCTTGATTGGTTTAATAAAACTTTTGAGAAAGCAACGGGCAAATACACCAAGTTTCTGCTCTTAATCGTGAATAGAAAAACGGTGACTTATGGTATTCTATTCTTGTTTGGCTTAGGTATCGTGGGTGTTAATAGAGTATTGCCAGCTGGGTTTATTCCAAGTGAAGATCAGGGGCAGATATATGCCATCATTCAAACGCCTCCGGGTACAACACTGGAGCGTACCAATGAAATTTCCAGAAAACTGCAGCATTTAGCGAAAGAAGTAGAGGCTGTGTCTTCTGTTACTTCATTGGCTGGATATGAAATTTTGACGGAAGGCCGCGGTTCTAACGCAGGTACTTGTTTGATCAACCTGAAAGATTGGTCAGAGCGAAAGCAATCAGTAAAAGAAGTGATCAAAGAGTTAGAAGAGAAGTCAAAAGACTTGCCGGCCAATATCGAATACTTTGAACCCCCTGCTGTTCCTGGCTATGGTACATCTGATGGTTTTTCACTGCGTTTATTGGATAAGCAAAGTGATGTGGATTATCAGGAATTTGATAGGGTAAATGCTGAATTTCTCGCTGCTTTGAAAAAGCGAAAAGAATTGGCTGGTCTGTTCGCCTTTTATTCAGCCAAGTATCCACAGTATGAAATTTTTGTAGATAATGCTTTGGCCATGCAGAAGGGTGTGTCAGTAGGTGATGCAATGGAGAACCTGAATATCATGGTCGGCAGTACGTATGAGCAAGGCTTTATTCGCTTCAATAACTTTTATAAAGTATATACACAGGCAGGTCCTGAATTCAGGAAGCAACCTTCTGATATCCTGAACATGTATATCAAGAATGATCATGGAGAGATGGTGCCTTATTCTGCGTTCATGAAGATCAAGAAAACGCAGGGGCCTAATGAGATCTCCCGATATAATCTTTATATCTCCTCCTTAATCAATGGTGTTCCTGCAAAAGGCTATTCATCTGGGGATGCTATTAATGCGATCAAAGAAGTAGCTGCGCAGTCCTTACCACGCGGCTATGATATTGCATGGGAAGGTTTGTCATACGATGAAGCCAGAAGAGGTAATGAGGCTTTGTATATTTTCTTAGTAGTTATCTTCTTTGTTTACCTGATTTTGGCTGCACAATATGAGAGCTTCTTATTGCCCTTTGCTGTGTTGCTATCGATCATCCCGGGCATATTCGGTTCTTTCTTGCTCTTGAAATCCATGGGTCTGGCGAATGATGTGTATGCGCAAGTTGGCTTAATCATGCTTGTGGGTTTATTAGGAAAGAATGCCGTATTGATTGTAGAGTTTGCTGTGCAGAAACACAACAAAGGCATGTCTGTATTCGATGCAGCGATTGAAGGTGCCAAAGCGCGTTTTCGTCCCATCCTGATGACCTCTTTTGCTTTCATTGCAGGGTTAATACCATTGGTTATAGCCAAGGGTGCAGGTGCTATTGGTAACCATACCATTGGTTCTTCTGCATTAGGTGGTATGTTGTTCGGAACCATCTTCGGTGTAATTGTGGTGCCTGGTCTCTATTACATCTTCGGTAAACTACAGGAAGGCAGACATCTTATTCGCAATGAAGATGAAAACCCATTGAGCGAAGATTTTGTAGAGTCCAGAAATGAGGCTGTACTTAGTAAGCGCATTCAAAAAATTATCAAACGAATCAGGAAAAATAACGATGAAGAAAATAACAGTTAAATATGTGGTAGCTTTTGTTGTTATCACATGGCTGGGTGGTTGTAAGATTCCTGCTATCACGGGCAAGACAGAAAATAAAACTGTTCCTGCCGCATATCAGCAATCTACAGACAGCGTTAACTCTGCTACCATTCCTTGGCGTAGTTACTTTAATGATACATACCTTACAGCTTTAATCGATACCGCACTACACAATAATCAGGAATTGAATATTGTGCTGCGCGAGATTGAAATGAGCAACAATGAGGTAATGGCCAGACGAGGAGAATATTTACCTTTTGTTCAACTACGTGCAGGTGCTTTAACAGATAAAAATGGGAAGTACACATGGAATGGATTCAACGAAGAAGACTTAAAAGCAAATCCGGATAAAGGGCCTAAATATTATGGTGATTTTATGTTGGGCGCAGCGATGTCGTGGGAATTGGATGTTTGGAAGAAGTTGCGCACTGCCAAGAAATCAGCTGTGTTGAGGTATTTGTCTACTATTGAAGGCAAGAATTTTCTGATCACCAACATTGTTGGAGAGATTGCCAATAGCTATTACGAGTTGATGGCTTTAGATAATCTCTTGGCTATTATTCAGCAGAATATTGAACTGCAGAGTACTGCTTTGCAAATTGTGAAGCTGGAAAAAAATGCCGCCAAAGTATCGCAGTTGGCTGTCAACAGGTTTGAGGGACAATTACTCAACACAAAGAATCTACAGTTTGCCATCAAACAGCAGATTGTAGAAACGGAGAATAGGATTAATCTGCTTACAGGTCGATTTCCTCAGCCTGTGCCGCGTAATACAGCAGGGTTTAATCAATTGGGTGTAGGTGATGTTGCTGCAGGATTGCCATCACAATTGCTCACCAACAGACCGGATATCCGTCAGGCAGAATTAGCACTTGCGGCTACAAAGCTGGATGTTCAAGTGGCGAGAGCCAATTTTCTTCCTTCGTTTCGCTTAACTGCGGGTATGGGTTTGAATGCTTTCAATCCAGCATATGTATTGAGGCCAACCGCATTGATGTATGAACTGGCCGGAGATGCTGTTGCACCATTGATTAATAGAAAAGCGATTGAAGCAACTTATTTCAATGCTAATGCGAAGCAGGTGCAAGCAGCTTATGAGTATGAACGTACCATTTTGAATGCACACATTGAAGTGGTGAATCAATTATCTGGCATTGAGCAGTATACCCAAAGTTTTGAGACGAAAGCCAAGGAGGTGGAAATACTAACCCAGTCTATTACGATTTCTAATGACCTCTTTCGTTCTGCAAGGGCAGACTATATTGAAGTCTTACTGACACAGAAAGAGGCGTTGGATTCCAGAATTGAACTGATAGAAATCAAGCTTAAGCAATTACAGGCCAAGGTGAATATGTATAAAGCCTTGGGCGGCGGCTGGAAATAAGCTTTGTTCTAAGGGCTTACCCCCAAGTCCCGGTACAGTGCACAGACCTAGTCTGTGCGGCTCCCGGGTATTTTGTTTTTGATGCATGTCAATTTATTGATTGGCTCTCTTGCATCGAATATGAATTCGTGTAACTTTCTGAAAACTTTGTATATGCGTAAGCATTGTCTTCGATTGGTTTGTCTGCTGTTATTTGTAACTGGTTTTGTTCAAGCACAGGAAGTGATTAAACTCTATCCCGGTAAAGCGCCCGGCTCGGAGGATTGGAATTGGTCTGAGCAATACTTAGAGAAAAATGCTTGGAATACCCCCATTGTCTATAATGTAGCAGATCCCACATTAACTGTTTTCAAACCGGCAGCAGCTAAAGCTAATGGTGCGGCTTTGGTGATTTGTCCCGGTGGTGGTTTTTTGGCACTTTCAATAGAAAGCGAAGGATTTGGTGCAGCACGCTGGCTGGCCGAAAAAGGGGTTACCTGTTTTGTGCTCAAGTATCGTTTGGCCAAAGCATCGGGTAATGACCCCATCAAGGATTTTACAGCTTCTTTTACAGATAAAGCCATTCAAAGCAGACAACAAGCATCTATACCGCTGGGTATTGCTGATGGAAAAGCAGCAATTGCTTATGTAAGAGCGCATGCAGCGGACTTTGGTATTGATCCAAAACGAATTGGTATTATGGGTTTTTCTGCTGGCGGTACTGTGGCTGGCAGCGCCTTATTTGGTTATACCCCTGAGAACAAGCCTGATTTTGCTGCACCTATTTATGCTTTTTTGCCTCCTGATATGCAAGGCACTGTTGCTGCCGATGCCCCACCGCTGTTTCTGACAGTGGCATCTAACGATCAGCTAAACCTGCAGGACCATTCTGTGGCATTATATACTAAGTGGAATACCGCCAAAAAGCCGGTAGAATTGCATGCTTATGCCAGCGGCGGACATGGATTTGGCGTTAAGCAACAGCAATTACCCAGCGATTCTTGGATAGAAAGGTTCTGGGAATGGCTGCAAAATCAGGGTTTTACGAAGAAATAAATTTTATTGCGCTAAAATTTTATTGAAAATCAATTAGTTGCAAAGATGCGCTAAAAAATAATCTCCATTTTCTTTGGTGAAACGGCCTGGTGGTGCCTACCTTTGCCGTCCGAAATTTTTCGGAAGCAATCCGGTGGGTTAGCGCCGGTTCACCTAAAATGTTTTTAATATGAGTAAACTTCATTTCACCACCAAGCATGCGAATGCGGCTACCGTGCAACGCAATTGGTACGTTGTAGACGGTACTAATCAAACCGTGGGTCGTATGTGTTCTAAGATTGCAGCTGTTCTCCGTGGTAAGAACAAAGCGTATTACACGCCTCACGTTGATTGTGGCGATTACGTAATCGTGATCAATGCAGACAAGGTTGTTTTCACTGGTAACAAGTTTGAAGACAAAGTGTATCAGAACTTCTCTGGTTATCCAGGCGGTCTGAAAGAAGAAATCGCTAAGGATTTGCTGAAGCGTCGTCCTGAAGTGGTTGTAGAAAGAGCGGTAAAAGGTATGTTACCTAAAAACCGTTTGGGCCGTAAGATGTACAAGAAGCTGTTTGTATATGCAGGTAGCAGCCATGCGCACACTGCACAGAATCCCAAAGAGCTGAAATTCTAATTCCAACAACATTCCAAATACAGATAAATGGAAAAACAAAAAAACGCAGTTGGTCGTCGTAAAGAAGCGGTTACCCGTGTGTTCATCAGCAAGGGTGACGGTAAGATCACTGTAAACGACAAGGATTATAAAGAATATTTTCCGCTGGTATACCTGCAGAATCAGGTAGAAGCGCCTTTAAAGACTGCCGATGTGGTAGGTAAGTTTGATGTACTCATCAACGCTGCCGGTGGTGGTCTGAAAGGTCAGGCTGAAGCTGCAAAATTGGGTATTGCCCGTGCATTGCTCGAGATCAACCCAGAGTTCCGCCCTGCTTTGAAAGCAGCCGGTTACCTGAAGCGTGATCCGCGTGGTGTTGAGCGTAAGAAGTTCGGTCACAAAAAGGCCCGCAGAAGCTTCCAGTTCAGCAAGCGTTAATCGCAGCAATGTCCATGGTCCATTGTCGATGGTCCATGGTTCGCGAGACTATCGACAAACTAATTTTGAAACTTTTATACAAATCATACAATGGAAAATAACACTTCATTGCAACAGCAATTACTCGAAGCCGGTGTACACTTTGGTCACCTGCGTAAGAAGTGGAACCCCAAGATGTTGCCTTACATCTTCGCTGAGAAGAAAGGTATTCACATCATTGACCTGAACAAAACTGTTGATCACCTGCAGGAAGCCGCAGCTGCCCTGAAGCAAATAGCAAAGAGCGGTAAGAAGATCATGTTTGTAGCTACAAAGAAGCAGGCCAAAGAAATCGTTAGCGAATGTGCTAAGCGTGTAAACATGCCTTACGCTACTGAGCGTTGGTTGGGTGGTATGTTGACAAACTTCAACACAGTTCGTAAGAGCGTGAAGAAGATGCAGAGCATTGAGAAGATGCTGAACGATGGCAGCGCTGAAAGCCTGACCAAGAAAGAGCGTCTGACACTAAGCCGCGATAAAGACAAAATGGAAAAAGTACTGGGTGGTATCGCTCAGCTGGGTCGTCTGCCAGCAGCTTTGTTCATCGTTGACATCGGTCACGAGCACATCGCTTTGGCTGAAGCCAAGCGCCTGGGTGTAACAACCTTCGGTATGGTTGATACGAACTGCGATCCTAATAAAGTAGACTTCGCTATTCCTGCGAATGACGATGCTACCAAGAGTATCGCAATCATCACCAACTACATCACTGCAGCAATCGCTGAAGGTCTGGCTGAGCGTCAGGCTTCAAAAGATGATGATGATTCTTCTGATGATACCAATGAGAACGAGCGTAAAGCTGCGCGTCTCTTGGCTGAAGCTGAAGCAGAATCAGGCCGTGGTGGTAAGGGTCGTGGTGGTAACGCACCTAAGCGTCGCGTTCCTGCTACACGCAGACCAGCTGGTAAATAATTGATCAGATAGTGATTGGGTCATTAGTCATTCAGTACACTGTTTGATTACTGACCCAATTCGCATATATCTCTACATAACATCTTAAACATAATTATTATGAGTACAGCCGTAGCTATTACAGCCGCTGATATCAACAAGCTCCGTCAGGCCACAGGTGCCGGTATGATGGATTGTCGTAAAGCATTAACAGAAACCAATGGTGATTTTGAAGCAGCTATCGACTGGTTGCGTAAGCAGGGTCAGAAAGTTGCCGCTAAGCGTAGCGATCGTGAAGCAAAAGAAGGTGTGGTAATTGCTAAGACTTCTGCAGATAACAAAACTGGTTTCGTTGTATGTATCAGTTGCGAAACTGATTTCGTGAGCAAGAATGCTGATTTCGTTGCATTTGCACAGAGCATTGCAGACGCAGCTGTTGCCAACGATGTGAAGAGCGTTGAAGAACTGAACGAAGTAACCATCAATGGTGCTAAGGTTGCTGATATGATCAACGACAAGCTGGCTGCCATCGGTGAAAAAATCGGTGTTGCTAAGTTTGAGCGTGTAGAAGCACCTTACGTGGCTTCTTATATCCACGGTGCATACAGAATGGGTGTATTGGTTGCCTTGAACAAAGAAGCTGCTGAAGCTGGTAAGGATGTAGCGATGCAGATTGCTGCGATGAATCCGCTGGCTGTAGATGCAAACAGCATTCCTGCTGAAACCATCGAAAGAGAGAGAGCTATTGTTCTTGAAACAATGAAAGCTGATCCTAAGATGGCTGGTAAGCCTGATGAAATGCTGTCTAAGATTGCTGAAGGTAAACTGAATGCATTCTTCAAAGAGAACACTTTGTTGGCACAGCCTTTCGTAAAGGATGGCGGCATCACTGTAGAAGCTTACCTGAAGTCTGCTGGCGATGTGAAAGTAAACGCTTTCAAGCGCGTAGCACTGGGTTAATTCGATACAAGTATATCAGTATATTGAAAAGGGACGCAACTGCGTCCCTTTTTCGTTTGGCATTATTTCAAAAAAACAGGTTCTTTGCAGCGAAACAACTGCACAACATGTTACCCAGATACAAACGCATCCTCCTCAAATTATCCGGTGAAGCGCTCTTAGGTGATCAGCGTAATGGAGACCCATTCAATCCTCAGATCATTGAACAATATGCGCAGGATATCAAAGAAGTGATTAATCTGGGCGTTCAAGTTGCGATCGTAATTGGTGGTGGTAATATCTACCGAGGCATGAATGAAGCCGAAAGTGGTATTGAACGTGCACATGGTGATTATATGGGTATGTTGGCAACCGTCATCAATGGTATGGCTATGCAGGCCATGCTGGAAAAGATTGGTGTGTACACACGATTGCAGAGTGCCATTAATATGGAGCAAGTAGCTGAACCTTATATCCGTCGTAAAGCCATGCGCCACTTGGAAAAAGGTCGCGTGGTGATTTTCGGTGCTGGTACTGGTAACCCATATTTTACAACAGACACAGCAGGCTCGTTGCGCGCTATTGAAATGAAAGCAGATGTGATTTTAAAAGGAACACGTGTAGATGGTATCTATACAGCAGACCCGGAGAAAGATCCTACTGCAACAAGATTTGAAAAAATCAGCTTTCAGGATTGTATCAGCAAGAACCTGAAAGTAATGGATATGACCGCTTTCACTCTTTGTATGGAAAACAAATTGCCCATTATCGTATTCGATATGAACAAGCCCGGTAACCTCATGAGTGTGGTACAGGGTATGAATGTGGGCACGCTGGTTTGTTAATTACCGCTGGCGTAATTTTTTTTCGGGCAAGGAGGGGGCATCCTAACTTCACGCTAACATGAGGCGCTTATCATTCCTATTCATTGTGCTGCTAAGCAATGCAGCGTATGCCCAGCAACGTTTTACGTTGGCCGATGTGGTGAACACAACGTTGAAGAATTCATTGGACATTGAGATTGCCAAGAATAATCTGGAGATCAATAGTATCAACAACAATATTGGTAATGCAGGCGGATTACCAACGGTTAACCTGAATGCCAACTACAACGAGAATTCTACCAGCGTTAACCAAAAGCTGAATAATGGTAATACCATTGAGCGCGCTGGTGCACGTGCCAATACCTTAACGCCCAATGTGCAGGCAAGTATCTTACTCTTCAATGGGTTTCGTGTGAAGGCAACGCAAAAGCGTTTGCAAGAGTTGGAGTTAATGAGTAAGGAGCAGCTGAATGCGCAAATTCAGAATGCAGTTGCTGAAGCCATGGTGAAGTACTATGATATTGTTCGTCAGCAGAGTTATTTTAGAACCATTCGTCAGTCAATTGAACTTTCTGCTAAGCGCTTGGAAATTTTACAAGCCAAGAAAGAAGCAGGCTTATCCAATAACGTAGAAATTTATCAGGCAGAAGTTGACCTGAATGCACGTAAGCAGGATTTACAAACACAACAACTCATACTGGATCAAGCAAAGACAGATTTGCTGAATATCATGAATATGAAGCCTGATCTGAAGATTGATATACAGGATACGATCCTTGTTGATAAATCAATCGTACTGGATAGTGTGATGAAGATGATTCCCTTGAATCCACAACTACTATCTGCCAATCAAATGATCCGCGTAAGTGAACAGGCAGAGAAAGAAATTCAGGCTCAGCGTTATCCTGCTGTTCGTTTCAACACTGGGTTTAATTACAGTCGTAACTATAGTCAGGCAGGTTTATTTATCCTCAACCAGAGCTATGGTCCTTTTGCGGGTATTAACCTGCAAATGCCTTTATACAATGGTGGTATATTGAAGCGTCAGGAAAAGACTGCGCGTATTGATGTAAAGAATGCAACCCTGCAAAGGGATAATTTGGTAAATACCCTGGAAGCTGGTGCGGTAAGAACCTATCAAGGTTACCGTAATGCACTTCAACAGCGAGATGCCGAATTAAAGAACTATGCAACTGCGCAAACCTTGCTTGATCTCATCATGGAACGTTACAAGCTGAATCAGGCAACTATCCTTGATCTGCGCGAAGCGCAAAAGAGCTTTGAAGATGCTGGTTACAGACTGGTTAACCTGAGTTATGCAGCCAAAGTGGCTGAAATAGAGCTAAAGCGTTTATCCAGCACCTTACTTAAGGATTAAGCCTGACTGCCTGCTGGTTTCACTGATTTCACTGCTGTTTCCTGTTCTGTTTGTACAGATTGCTTGGCTGCAGGTGTGCTACCTGAGAGATAAGCAACCATTACCATTGGCACCATCAGGATGATAAAAGCGTAACTGATAAAATTGATCTTTTTCATTTTGTTTTGTTTGCATATTTGACGGCAAAGGAAGCATTTGGTTACACCGCTCATCATCACATAAACATGTGAAAAGCCTTTTTCGAACTTCCTTAACACTTGTGTGAAATCCTTATCTATCCTGCATTACATCAACTATATTGCAGTAAAATCAACCTGATGTCATTGATTCAGTCTAAACTGCCAACCGTTGGTACTACCATCTTTACGGTGATGAGCCAATTGGCCCTTGAACATGGTGCTGTGAACCTCGGTCAGGGCTTTCCAGATTTCCCAATGAGTAGCGAACTGACTGATTTAGTAGCCAAAGCCATGCGCGATAATTTCAATCAGTACACGCATATGGCCGGATTGCCTCTGCTGCGCGAACGCATTGCAGCCAAAGTGGCGAATTTGTATGGAACAGAAATACATCCCGATACAGATATCACGATTACACCCGGAGGTACTTATGCGATTTACACAGCTTTGACAACTGTGCTGCAGCCAGGAGATGAAGTAATTGTCTTTGAACCTGCTTACGATAGCTATATTCCCAATATTGAAATCAATGGCGGCGTAGCTGTGCGCATTCCGCTGAACTATCCGGATTATTCTATTCCTTGGGATAAAGTGAAGGAATCCATCAATCAAAAGACGCGCATGATCATGATCAACTCACCACACAATCCTACTGGTGCTGTGCTCAATGAATCAGACATGTTGCAGTTGATGGAGTTAGTGCGCAATACACAAATCCTGATCTTGAGTGATGAAGTTTATGAACACTTGATCTTCGATGGTATTCCACACCAAAGCATCCTACGCTACCCTGAATTACTGCACAGAAGTTTTGTGTGCTTCTCCTTCGGTAAAACCTATCACTGTACCGGATGGAAATTGGGTTATTGTATTAGTAGCCCTGCATTAATGAAGGAATACAGAAAAGTGCATCAGTTCAATGGTTTTTGTTGCGATACACCCAAGCAAGTGGCTTTGGCTGAATATATCCAAAACAAAGAAGCTTATCTCACTTTAGGAAGTATGCTACAGCAAAAGCGTGATTATTTCCGCAATCTGATGGCATCAACCAGATTGCAATGCATTCCATCACACGGCAGTTATTTTGAGTGCTACAGTTATGCAGGTATCAGCGATGAAAATGATAAAGACTTCGCAGTGCGTTTAACAAAGGAGTTTGGTATTGCCACCATTCCTGTCTCTGCTTTTTATAAAGATGGCAAAGATGATCGGGTGATTCGCTTCTGCTTCGCGAAGCGAGAAGAGACCTTAGATAAAGCAGTAGAACAATTGATTCGGTTATAAATAAAAAGTCCCGAGTGCATCGGGACTTTTTTATCTTATCTCCATCCATCGCCATCGAGCATATTGCCGATGCCACCGAGGATAGAACCTTCTTCTTTTCGTTGATACGTACCATAGGCAAGAATTCTACCAGCCAGTCTGCTGATCGGTAAACTTTGAATCCATACTTTACCAGGGCCGCGCAGTGTGGCAAAGAACAAACCTTCACCACCAAATAAAGTATTCTTGATGCCCCCTACAAATTGGATATCATAATCTACACCCGATGTGAAGCCAACGATACAACCGGTATCAATCTTCAACAATTCGCCTGGCTGTAAAGTTTTCTCTTGCACAAAGCCGCTGGCATGTAAGAAAGCCATACCATCACCTTCCAGTTTTTCCATGATAAAGCCTTCGCCACCAAATAAGCCGGTACCCAACTTACGCTGAAACTCAATACCGATGCTCACACCCTTAGCAGCACAGAGAAATGCATCTTTCTGACAAATGATTCGGCCACCAAGCGCTTGCAAATCCAGCGGAACAATTTTACCTGGATAAGGTGAGGCAAAGCTGATGCGTTTTTTACCTTGAACAGTATTGGTAAATGCTGTCATGAATAGGTTTTCACCTACCAGCATTCTTTTACCAGCACTAAACAACTTGCCGAGTAAACCGCCTTGCTGTTGCTGACTGCCATCACCAAAAATGGTTTGCATTTGAATGCCATCATCCATCATCATAAATGCACCGGGTTCAGCAATGGCTGTTTCGTTAGGATCCAGTTCTACTTCTACATACTGCATTTCTTCACCGAAGATGCGGTAGTCTATTTCGTGATTGCTTCTCATATTCTTGTTTTGATAAAATTAGCAAGCTGTAAGTAGTGCTTTGGTACAAATTATTACAGTCGGTTCACCTACAGTATAAAAAAAGCCGCTCCCGGAGGAACGGCTATATGCTCACCAAAACCAACTGCTAGGTTATTTAGATGGAGCAGGTTTTAATTGACCCATCCATACTTTTTTACCTTGTATTCTTCTCACTAGGAACATTAGTCCAACGAAGATGAAGAAGAAGGGACCTAAGAAACCAAGTAAGGCGATAAACTTGGTACCATAGAATCTTTCCATCGGACGTTTCAGTCTTTCAGCGATGATATACATACTTGGTACCATCGTGAGTGTTAAGAAGAAGGCCAGGATCAGACCATAGATAATGGTCCAGCTCAATGGTCCCCAGAACACCACACTATCACCACCAAAGAAGATATGCGGATTCAAATGCTGGAAGAGCGATACGAAATCGATATTGAAACCAACTGCCAGTGGTATCAAACCTAACATGGTTGCCAAAGCAGTCAACAATACAGGAATGATACGAATTCTACCAGCCTGAATCGCTGCTTCGCGTAAACGCATACCACGGCCGCGGAGTTCATCTGTAAACTCGATCAAGAGGATGGCATTCTTCACCACAATACCGGCCAAACCTACCACACCTACACCCACCATAATGGTTGGTACATTCATTTTGGTTACTGCAATACCGAGGAGTACACCAATGATACTGAAGAAGATTTCGTTCAATACGATGAATGGTTTACTGAGCGAGTTAAACTGCAGTACCAATGTCATGAAGATTAAACCAAGGGCAATAGCCATGGCCCATCCTAAGAAAGAAATGGTTTCTGCTTGTTCTTCACCTTCACCTGTTTGCTTGATGCTAACACCGGCTGGTTTGTATTTGTCGTTGAACTCATTCAAAACAGGCTTCAGTCTTTCGTTTACATCAAATGGTGTGTAACCGCCGGTTACGTTACTATAGAGTGTAATGACACGCTTGTAGTTTTTACGACGGATACCACCAGCAGTGTTTGTATAATCAACAGTTGCCACAGCACCCAATGGCACTTGCTTGATCTGACCACTGGTGAAATCACGATAAGTGATTTTCATGTTCATCAGATCAGTGATATTGTTGCGTTGCAAATCATTGTAACGAATCTGAATCTTGTATTCATCTTCATCAATTTTGAGTTTGCTGGCTTCACGTCCGAAGATGGCCGTACGCAATTCAAAACCGATTTGTCCTGTACTCAAACCAACCAATAAAGCTTTTTCACGATCTACATTCACACTGATTTCAGGATTGCTGAGATCAATATCCAGTTTCAGGTTTTCAATACCTTCTACACGAACCGTATCGAGATAGTTCTTTAGAGAGGTTGCCGTACTGGCGATGGCTTCGAAATCTTCACCAATCACTTCAATGTTTACTGGAGGTTGGGTGGGAGGTCCGCCCTGTTCTTGGTCAACAGTAATCAACGCACCGGGAATTCCCTTTACTGCTGCGCGAATAGAATCGAGGTAAGGCATGGTTTTTTTACCATCACGTTTTTCAAATTCTACGAAAGAAATCTGAATACGACCTAGGTTACTTTGTGTGCTCTTATTTGGATCGTTGGGATCAGTTGCACCAACAGCTACGTTACTGATGACGCTTTCAACAATTGGATTGTTTTCACCCAACACATCGAATACACGCTTTTCCAAAACGGCAGTTACGCTATCTGTATAAGCTGTTTTGGTACCAACAGGCATTTTCAGGTAGGCATAGATGATATTCGGATCACCACTAGGGAAGAACTGAATATCTGGTCCGCGTAATACAACCAATACTAATGAAATCGGGAAGAGCAGGAATAAAAAGGCTACTGACCATGCCGGTCTTGTGCCTTTTAATGCCCAACGCAATAGTTTTTCATATCGATCCATTAAGCTCGGCAGAAAACCATGCTGAAACTTATAGATGGTTGCTTTCAGTACATAATTATTCAATACTGCAAGAATGGCTAACAGCAACAAGAAGTTGGCAAAGCCATGCCAGCTGGCCAAGTGAAGCAAGAGACCCATTGCAACAAATAACCACCAATACCATTTTTTAAAGATGGCATTCTTAGGTTCATCAAACTCATGGCCTTCTGGCTTCATGGTAGAAACCGCAAATACAGGGTTGAAGATAAAGGCCACAATCAACGAAGCAGACAATGTCAAGATCAACATCGTTGGTAAATAAATCATGAACTTACCAATGATACCCTGCCATAGCAATAGCGGAAAGAATGGCGCCAACGTAGTAACAGTACCTGCTAATACGGGAATGAATACTTCACCGGCAGCTTCTTTGGCGGCGCGTACAACAGGTACACGGCCATTGGCATAGATACGGTGCGTATTTTCAATCACCACAATCGCATCATCCACAATGATACCCAAGCCAAAGAGCAGGGCAAAGAGTACGATAAAGTTCAACGTGATAGAAGTACCTACGATATAATCACCCAGTGGTAAGAATAAGAAGGCAACAAATACAGAAAGTGGTACACTCAATGCCACAAAGAAGGCATTGGTTACACCCATGAAGAACATCAGAATCACTAATACCAGTACAAAGCCAATGATGATGGTATTTACCAGTTCATTGAATGAAGTTTTGGTCTGCTTACTTTGATCACCAGTAAATGTTACTTTCAAGCTTTGCGGTAATTCCTTAGTCTTATACATATCAGCCACAATCTCTTTCACCTTGTCTGCAGTTTCAATCAGGTTCTCACCTGCACGCTTCACAATGTTGACTGTAACCACATTCTTTCTGTCGAGACGGCTATAGCTTTCTTTTTCTTTTACGGTATCAATAACCTGTGCAATGTCTTTCAGGTAAATGGCTTGACCATAAATATTCTTGACAATAATGTTCTGCATTTCCATGGCAGAAACAAACTGTCCTTTCACACGAAGTGAACGATTCATATTACCTACTTCTACCAGACCACCACTCACATCTCTGTTTTCATTGGCGATGGCTTGCGCGATATCGTTGAAAGAAACCTTGGAGACTTCCATTTTGGTTTTGTCAACATTAATCTGGATTTCTCTTTCAGGTGCACCAACGATCTCTGCTTTACTGATCATGGGTAATTCTTCAAAGCGATCCTGCAGTTTGTCTGCATACTCTTTCAGTTTTACCGCGTCATAATCACCACTCACGTTCACAAACATGATGGGCAGTTCACTGAAAGTAAATTCCTGCACGTTTGGTTGAACAGTTAAGTCTGTAGGTAAGTCTGTCTTGGCACGATCAACAGCATTCTTCACTTTGTCCTTAGCAATGTCTACATTAACATCGGTTTGGAACTCAACTGTGATTAAGCTGAAATCTTGCTGAGAAATAGAGTTTACTTTTTTGATCTTGGCACCGGTTAAACCTTTGATTTGTTTTTCAATAGGTCTGGTAACCAGGTTCTCCATGTCTTTAGGAGAAGTACCAAAGTAAACAGTAGACACACTGATCGTGGGAACCACGATATCAGGGAACTGCTCTTTGGGTAATGTATTGAAAGTGCGCAAGCCCATCAGGGTAATGATGATGGTGATAATGTACATGGCTGTACGATTATCTACCGCCCAGCTGGTAGGCTTGAACTCCTTGAATTTTTGCGTGATATCTTTTAATACGCTCATAATAAGTGTTTTGGTCCTTCAGGTAATGCTACCCGAAGGCGATTCATCATTTGATTTCAATCACCTGACCATCATACAAATCCTGATAGCCTTCTGTGATCAATTGTGTGCCTACAGTTAAACCAGACTTCACTTCAATTCTGGTACCGTAGAGTTCACCAACTGTAATGGCTTTCTTTCTAGCTATCAGTTTGCCATTTTCCTTTTCTGCTACATATACAAACTTGCCTTTCTCATCTGTTTGTACAGTATTTACAGGAATAGCGATGGCATTATTAGCTGCATAATCCTGAATCTTGATATTGGCCAACTGATTGGGTCTGATATTGGCATCAAACGGAATCTTGGCTTCCACTTCAAATGCACGAGTCGTAGGGCTGATGGTTCTACCTGCTAAAGCAACAGTTGAGTTGTATTCTTTCGCAAGATCAGGCAATACAATCTTTACCTGAGTGCCTTGCTTTACTTTACCGAGATAGTTCTCAGGAACATCAGCAACTACTTTCAGGCTATTGGTATTCACGATCTTGATTTGTGGACCTAATGCGGTTGCACCTACAAATGCTTCTCCAATCTTTACATTCACTTCATCTGCAATACCGCTCACATCACTATACACCAGGCTTGTTTTCAATTGCTCTTCTGCAACTTTCACTTGTTCTTGAGCTGCTTTCAGGTTCTTCTCTAATGTTTCCACATTTGTTTTTGCAGAAAGCAGTTGTACTTCTGTACCAATATTCTGATCCCAGAGATTTTTCTGGCGCTGATAGAGATTTTTGGCAAACTCTAATTGTACTTTGATAGTTTCCAGACTTTGCTTGGCAGCTGCTACGTTCTGTTTCATGATGGCATCATCTAAAACAGCAACAAGCTGACCTTTCTTAACAAAGTCGCCCTTCTTCACCAGTAATTGCTTCACCACACCGCCCATACCGCGTGGAGCGATGTAAGAGATATCATCTGCATCTACTTTTGCTTGCAAATCGATATAGTGAACAAACTGTTCTGCATTTAATACAGCTGCTGAAACCAGTTTCGCATTTGCGTTTGCCTTACTGGTGTCTGCCTGTGCAATCTCTGCTTCCAGTTTCAATATCTGCGTGTTGAGTGCATCGTGCTCTTTCTTCAGTTTTGCTAGTTGATCTTTTTTAGCCTCCAGTCCGCCGGTGGCTTTATCGCCGCCACAGGCACTGAACAGTACTGCGGCTGTTGTTGCGATTGCGATGGTATAATTGCGTATCATAAATCTGTTGTTGTAGTTTGGATTAATTGAGTTTTCCTAATGCTCTCATGTAGGCAATCTTTGCCAGTACTGCATTGTACAATGCACTGAAATAATTGCCCTGAGCGGTTTGTAATTCTGTATCTGCGGTCAGTACTTCGAAACTGCTACCAATACCTTGTTCATATTTTTTCTTTGTGGTATTGTACACATTTTGCGCTAACTGCATATTTTTTTCAGCAGCATCCATCTGCTCAACGTTGGTGATTAAGTTCTTCTTAGCGGCCAACTTCTGCAAATCAATACTTTGCTGAACTGTATTGATGGTATTGTTGTGTTTCTCCAAAGCAATTTTTGCCTGTTTGATTTTTTGATCACGTGCAAAGCCGGAGAAAATGGGTACGTTGATGTTTACACCCACAATCGAAGTAGGAAACCAAGGATAGGCTGCACCACTTTTGAAGAAGTTAAAATCCTGACGCAATGCGTTTCTGCTGTAATTCCAGTATGCCGCAATGGTTGGAATTCTACCCAGTTGGTTACGCTGAATATCGAGTTCGAGAAGTTTCTTCACTTTATTTAGTGCAAGTATTTCGTTGCGGTCTTCATAACGGAAACTTTCATCGGATAGAATTTCTTCTTTTACTTCAGACGGACTCAATGGTGTTGTGAGTTCTAAAGTATCTGCCTGCGGAATACCCATCTGTAATTTCAAATTACCGTAACCAATTTGTAAAAGGTTATCCAGCTGTGCTTTGGTTGTTGTAAGGTTATTGAGTGAAACTTGTGTTTTTTCGATATCCAGTTTCTCTACAAAACCATTCTTATACATTTCAGTAATGTCATGCAGCAGTTTTTCTAAACGCTTCTTGCTTTCATTTACAAAGTATTGTTGTTTCTGTGCAACCAATACTGCGTAATAAGCATTCAACACATTCTCACGTATTTTGTCTTCACCTACACGAATGTTAGCGCTGGCATAGTCCATAGCAGTTTTTCTTGCCTTCAGGCCAACAAATACATCGGCTTGAAAGAGTAGTTGCTGCACAGTGAATCCCGCACTTGCCTGCCAGGGCACACCAAACTGTGCTGGAATAGAACCAAACGATGTTGGCATTTGGATAGTATTACCATTACCATCTTTTACCCCTTCTTTATTTAAAACGCCATAGACAGAGGGCGAAATAAAGTCTGGTAATACCTGTGTTGGGATGGCAAAGAAATGCTGGGTACTGATGGTACCGCTGATCTGCGGATAGGCAGATCCTTCAATCTCTTTGTTTTTGGCGCGCTGGGCCTCATAGTCCAGCTTTAGGTTTTTTAGATCATTCACCTGCTGCAAAGCCAGCTCTACCGCTTCTTTGGCCGATACAGTTCTTTTGGTCTGTGCTTCGGTCTGAAGAAACAACAGCAGCGGGGCCATGCAGAGGATGAGTCTCAGGTTGCTTGCTCTCATTGTGTTGCTTTTAGTCTTTGTTGTTTGTATTGTTGAATTAGTTCGGTGCCTTTTTGAGTTGCCATGCCGAAAAGGAAGTTTTCGGTCATTTCTTTGAGGATCACTGCGGGGTTGTATTTTGATAGCAGTACATCCGGTGCCAAAATCATAAACATGGTGCCTACCCGGAAGCGGCTCAGGATATCGGCATTGATATCAGCTCGATACAAACCTTCTTCGATACCTCTTTCGATATTTTCCTTGGTAATTCTGCTGAAGAAGTCGTTTTTGTGTTCGTGCATCTTACGGAAGGCCTTAGGATGGTACTTTTCCAAGTCGAAAATGATCGAAGGGTTCATGCCTTTCAACATTTCTTGTACCATATCCATCGCCAAATACACTTCATGAATCGCATTGTCTGATTGGCCTTTGCAGAGGTTGCAATCATGCATATTCTCTTGAATCTCAAGCTCTATGACAGCTTCTACAAGGCTGTCTTTGTCCTCAAATGACTGGTAAATGGTCTTTTTGCTAATGCCCAGATGCGCGGCAATCTCATCCATGCTAATGCTGCGGATGCCGTACCGGAGAAACAACTCGTGGGCTTTGGTGGCTATTCTATCCTTGGTTTCCATATACAGTTAAAAAGGTGGGCAAAACTATGGAAACTTAAAACGGTACAAAAGTTTCCTACGTTTTTTTATGTAAAATTTTGTTAAGTGGTCAAGGATGGAGATGAAAGGAAAGCCGGCACATGGCCATATTTTTGCTTACTTCACACAAATACAAAGAATGGCAACCAATCCCTTAGGCATTTTTCACTGGCGCAAGCTGTTTCAATATTTCCTGCAGGGATTACTGATTGTAGCACCTGTGGTGATTACAGGATACCTCATTTATTGGATGGTAACCACCATTGATAACCTGATACCCATTTTTGAGGTGAAGGATATCAATGGCAATACCATACCTAGGAATTACGGATTGGGTATTCTAACGATTGTAGTTGCCTTGATTCTAATCGGCTTTGTGAGTTCTAACTTCTTTGCCCAGCGATTGATTGATATGTTCGACAGTTTGCTGGAGAAAACGCCGGGTATCAAGTTCATTTATTCTTCTGTAAAAGATTTCTTTGAAGCTTTTGCAGGAAGCAAGAAAAAGTTCAACCATCCCGTATTGGTGAATGTGGATGGCCCGGATGTATGGCGTATTGGTTTTATTACGCATGAAGATGCGCATCAGTTTGGATTAGCAGATCACATGACAGTTTACGTGCCGCACAGTTATGCGATTTCCGGTATTACCTATCTCGTGCCTAAGGATAAGATTCGAGCAGTGCCCAACGTTAGTAGCACTGATGCGATGAAATTTGTGGTGAGTGGTGGTGTTACTGATGTAGAAGATTAATCGACGCGATATAAGCACATAAACAAAGGGCACCTGAAGTGCCCTTTGTTTTATTATTGATGGCTGATTAAAAACGATAAACAGCAGCGAGTAATAAAGAGGCACTGCTTTTCTTGCTTACTGAGTTTAGCTGGTAGATAGCCTGACTACTGTTTTCAAGGCGTAGTTCAGGAATAATGGTAATATTATTAAGCTTGAAATTGGCAGAAAGTGTGTTCGCAAAAATATGGCCGCCGTTTGGTGTAAGGCTACTCATAACTGCCAATCCTTTTTGATCACTAAAATATTCACTGCGCAAAGTGATGCCGGTAGTAGCTGAGGGGTCAAAGTTCAGATACAATGCAGAACCCCACCACTTATCTGCTGCTGACCAAGTATTTTTAGACGCATCATACGCACTGATATACGTGCTTGTGCCATTATAACCCAGACTCCATTTGTTATTAAGTTGATAATTTAATACTGCATCTACCTGCATGAGTTTACTGTTATCTGCTGGACGCTTTCCAGATTGGTAATTGATATATGCCTTCATTTTACTATTGCCGGAAACATAACTGTATTGGCCAATAAGAAATTTTTTACTGTTCGCTATAGCAGATTTAAAATCTGTTGGATCAGCCAGCCCTAACATGAGTGTTGATTTCCCAAGTGTATATTCAGCTTTGAATCCGGTGTGAAAAAATGGACCGTAGGAAAACATATAGCTCATGCTATAGTTTCTATTGGCATATGGGTCTACTAATTCGTATCCAACATGTGTTGCCCAGCTTCCCATGGTAAGCTTCAGTTTATCGGAAACGGCATAGGAAAGAAACAATTGCTTAATAATGAAGTTGGTATTCTTATCGTTGTAGCTGAATTCTTCGGCGCGTTTGCCAATGCCCATATCCGCAGTCATAGAAACATTTCCACTGGTATGATCAAGTCTGATGGATGCCATGCCCAGTTCAAATGAGTTATGTGTATTGGTAAAACTCGTTTTATTATTACCTGCATTTCTACCTAAATCGTACTTGTAGTAAACATCTGCGTAACCGCTGATCACCAATGTTGGTTTTTTTACTTCTTGTGCTGTTTGCTCTGTTGAGCTTGTTTCTGGTTTGATGGATGCAGATTGTGCAGAAAGTTGGTTGGCCAATATTATGCATGCAATATTGACTAGCATTTTTTTAGCTATCATTGTAGTGGTTTTAGTTGAAAGGGCACAACAGAATTGTTCCCGCAATTCTTATACGTTGTGCCTTTTCTTATGAACTAATAATGAGTGGTTCGTTTTTTATGATTCTATCAGCGATTCTTCTTCCTGACCACTTTTGTTGTGTACCAATAAAGTTCCCTGAACATATTTTTCATTGTGTTGAGATGCATCTAATCCAATTTCCTCATCAGCTTCAGAAACCCGTAAAGGCAGGATATAGTTGATGAATTTGAATATGCCAAAGGAAACAGTAAAGCTGTATGCTACAACCAATAGCAAGGCTTTTACTTGAGTGATGAAGAATGTCAGGTTTCCGTAGAATAAGCCGTCTGCACCTGCACTATTAACCGCCTTGGTTGCGAATACACCTGTCAGCAACATGCCAATCATACCACCAATACCATGACAAGGGAACACATCTAGTGTGTCGTCCAGTTTGGACTTTTGTTTGTAGTGAACAGCAATATTTGAAATAATTGCACTAAATGCGCCTATAAAAACGCTTTGTGGAATAGCTACAAAACCTGCACCTGGAGTAATGGCTACAAGTCCAACAACAGCACCAATACAGAAGCCCAGCACAGATGGTTTTTTGCCTCTGATAACATCAAAAAACATCCAGCTTAAACCTGCCGATGCAGCTGCTGTATTGGTGGTTGCAAAAGCAGAAACAGCCAGACTTCCTGCGCTAACGGCAGATCCTGCATTAAAGCCAAACCAACCAAACCAAAGTAATCCGGTACCAATTAATACATAGGGTACATTGGCAGGCGGTATTTCTCTTTGTTCGATGTGTGACTTTCTGCGTTTCAATACAAGTGCACCAGCCAATGCTGCACAACCTGCTGAAATATGTACTACTGTGCCTCCGGCAAAATCTAGTGTACCCATTTTAAAAAGAAATCCTTCCGGATGCCAGGTCCAATGCGCGATAGGTGCGTAAACCAGTAAACTGAATAATACAATAAATAAGGTGTAGGAAGTAAAACGAATTCTTTCGGCTACAGCACCAACCACAAGTCCAGGAGTGATTACTGCAAACATTAATTGAAATAAAGCAAAAAGGGTTAGTGGTATAGTTGGTGCCAGAGACCAAGGTGCACCTGAATTTACATGCTGAAAAAAGAGGAAAGTAGCGGGGTTGCCAATAATTCCATTTATAGAATCGCCAAAGGATAAACTAAATCCCACGGTTACCCAAAGTACAGTAACCACACCTGCAGCTACCACACTTTTGATCATTGTAGAAATGACATTCTTACGATGAACCATACCGCCATAAAAAAATGCGAGGCCGGGTGTCATAAGAAAAACTAGAGCGGTTGCTACAAGAATCCAGCCAATATCTGCACCACTGTATTTGCTGGTATCAGCAAAATCCGGTACAGGTTTAATAAAAATTGCTACTCCAGCAATGAGCATCAATAACAGGAAAGGAATGACCTGTTTGGTTTTGAGTTTTGCCATGTGACAGTATTAAGGGTTAAAAAATGATTTATAAAAAAATCACATATGGCAATCGTTGGTACAAATTATCAATAAATCGCGATAAAATTAATAAATTATTTACATAAATAATTTTACAATATGAAATCAACTTAATAAAAAAGCTGATTTGGGTAATCAGCTTTTAATTATTTAATATGATATTATTCTATATGTGATAAAAATGAGTTGATGCTTCTTTACTTTCAAGTCTACTTTTTCCGGTAAGATACTCATCAACTTTTCTCGCACATTCTCTTCCCTCACTGATGGCCCAAACAACTAAGCTTTGTCCGCGGCGCATATCGCCTGCAGCAAATACTTTGGCCATATTGGTTTGATACTGCTGCTCACTGGCTTTAACATTGCCACGCTCATCCAACTCAATATCTAATTGCTCTAATAAGCCTTTCTTTTGTGGATGCATAAAGCCCATGGCCAGTAAAGCTAGCTGACAAGGAATGGTTCTTTCACTACCAGCTACTTCTTTAAAGCTGGCAGGTTTGCCATCCACACCAACACTCCATTCAAGATCTACCAATTGAATCGCTTGCAATTGTCCTTCTTTATCACCTATAAATGCTTTGGTGGCTACAGCCCATAATCTATTCGCGCCTTCTTCATGCGAAGTCGTTGTTTTCAGTAGCATAGGATAGCTAGGCCAGGGCATATGTTCTGTTCTGCTCTTGGGTGGCTGCGGTAATAATTCAAACTGTGTTACCGATGCAGCACCTTGTCTGTTAGAAGTACCTACACAATCGCTGCCCGTATCACCACCACCAATCACCACTACATGCTTACCTGTCGCAGATAAATTTTCATCAAGGATATTACTTTCAATAGCACTGTTTGCCAATGGATCTTTGCCCGCTACTCTTTTGTTCTGTTGTTTGAGGAACTGCATCGCGAAATAAACGCCATTCAATTCTCTGCCGGGCACTGGTAAATCTCTTGGCTGTGTGGAGCCACCCGCTAATACAATCGCATGGTATTCGCGCAACAAATCTGTTACCGGCACATTCACGCCCACATGTGCATGACAGCGAAACTCAATACCCGATGCTTTCATCAAATCAATACGTCGGTCAACCACCCATTTCTCCAATTTAAAATCAGGAATACCATAGCGCAACAAACCACCAGGCGCTTCATCTCTTTCAAACACGGTAACACTGTGTCCTACACTATTCAATTGTGCAGCAGCTGCTAATCCCGCAGGACCAGAACCAATCACGGCTACTTTTTTACCACTGCGAACATGTGGCGCATGAGGCTGTACAAATCCTTTATCGAAAGCAATCTCAATAATATGCTTCTCAATTTCTTCAATAGCTACAGGTGGTTGATTAATACCTAATACACAGGCTGATTCGCATGGTGCCGGACAAATCCTTCCAGTGAACTCAGGAAAATTATTGGTAGAGCTGAGTATCTCATAAGCTTCCTGCCAATTCTCGCGATAGACTGCATCGTTGAATTCTGGAATGATGTTACCGAGCGGACAACCGGAATGACAAAAAGGTACACCGCAATTCATGCATCGCGCAGATTGCTCATGTAACTGCTGTCCGGTGTAAGGCTGCACAAACTCTTTGTAGTCTTGCAATCTGGCTTCTACCGGACGCTTATCCGGTGTGGCTCTTGTAAACTCAATGAATCCTGTTGGTTTGCCCATATATGAAGAATGATTGAATGATAGGATGAGGTAATGATAGAATGATAGCGTGTTTGATTAGTGAATGGCTTTGCTGACTTGTTGTTTCAATACTTGTTTGTAATCTCTCGGAAAGACTTTCACGAAGTTGCTAAGTTGGTGCTCAAAATCGCCAAGAATAAAATTGGCAACAGTACTGCCCGTGCTTGCAACATGTTCTGTCAGCAATGCATGCAATTGTTGCGCATCTAAATCATCCAATGGATCAAGGTCTACCATTTCAGCATTGCATTGTTGCTGGAAGTTTTTGCGTACATCATAGATATAGGCAATACCACCACTCATGCCTGCGGCAAAGTTTCTACCTGTATTGCCTAATACAACAACAACACCGCCTGTCATGTACTCACAACCATGATCACCAACACCTTCTACAACAGTTGTTACGCCTGAGTTTCTTACTGCAAAGCGTTCACCAGCCATACCCCTGATAAACGCCTTACCGGAAGTAGCACCATAGAATGCCGTATTACCAATGATGATATTGTCCTCTGCAGTATATCCAGCTTGTTTGGGTGGATACACAATCAGCTTGGCACCGCTTAAGCCCTTGCCAAAATAATCGTTGGCATCACCTTCCAACTCCAGTGTAATGCCTTTGGTATTGAATGCACCAAAGCTTTGTCCCGCTGTACCATCAAAACGGAAATGAATGGTATCATCAGGTAAACCAGCCGCTTTGTATCGCTTGGTGATTTCATTGGAAACAATGGTGCCTACTGTTCTGTCAATATTCTTGATTGGGAATGCAGCATACACTTTTTGCTGTTGTTCAATTGCTGGCTGTGCTGCTTGCAGCAATTGCCAATCCAGCACATTGGCCAATCCATGATCTTGCGCTTCCTGTTGATACAATCCTGTACTGCTATCTGCAGGTGCTTTGTACAAGACAGCAGACAGGTCCAGCTTGCTGTATTTCCAATGTTGAATGTTCTCGCGCATTTGTAAATGTTCTACCTGACCTACCATTTCATGTACGGTTCTGAAACCAAGCTCTGCCATGATTTCGCGCAACTCTTGTACAATGAAGCGGAAGAAATTCACCACATGATCTGGATTACCGGTAAATCTTTTTCTCAACTCAGGATCCTGTGTGGCAACACCAACGGGACAAGTATTCAGATGACACTTACGCATCATGATACAGCCTTCTACAATCAATGCAGCAGTAGCCACACCCCATTCTTCTGCACCCAATAATGCAGCAATGGCAATATCGCGACCGGTCTTCATTTGTCCGTCTGCCTGCACCACCACACGACTGCGCAGTTTGTTCCGTACCAAGGTTTGATGTGTTTCTGCTAAGCCTAATTCCCATGGTAAACCAGCATGTTTGATAGAACTCAGCGGTGATGCACCCGTACCCCCATCATGACCAGAGATCAATACCACATCTGCTTTTGCTTTGGTAACACCGGCTGCAATCGTGCCCACACCTGCTTTACTCACCAATTTCACATTGATACGCGCGGCTCTGTTGGCATTCTTCAAATCAAAGATTAACTGCGCCAAGTCTTCAATGGAATAAATATCGTGGTGCGGTGGTGGTGAAATCAAACCCACACCCGGTGTGGCATGTCTTGTTTTACCAATCCACTCATCTACTTTATGACCGGGTAATTGTCCGCCCTCGCCAGGCTTGGCACCTTGTGCCATTTTGATTTGCAATTCATCTGCTTCAGTGAGGTATAAACTGGTTACACCAAATCGTGCAGACGCCACCTGTTTAATCGCACTGCGCATCGAATCACCATTGGGTAATGGTGTGTAACGTGTTTCATCTTCACCACCTTCACCTGTATTGCTCTTGCCACCCAAGCGGTTCATGGCAATCGCTAGTGTAGTATGTGCTTCCCATGAAATGGAACCAAAACTCATGGCACCTGTGGCAAAACGTTTATAAATATTTTCTGCAGGCTCTACTTCATCAATAGAAATAGAAGGCCTGGTTTGTTTAAATGCAAATAGACTACGCAGCGTACAAGCTTTCTCACTCTGGTCGTTCACCAGCTTGGTGTACTTCTTGAATGTTGCATAATCATTCATCCTTGTTGCATGTTGCAAGAGATGAATGGTTTGTGGATTGAACAAATGAAACTCGCCTTTGCGTTTCCACTGATAAATACCACCCACGGGTAAGCGATCTGTTGGAATTTCTTTTCTGCTGAAAGCGAAGAAATGTTTGGCCAGTGTTTCGCGTGCCAATTCATCTAGGCCCATACCTTCAATGCGTGAGGTTGCACCGGTGAAATATTGATTCACCACGGCTTTATTGATACCAATAATTTCAAATATCTGTGCACCTTGATAAGATTGTAGCGTAGAGATGCCCATCTTACTGAACACTTTCAACAAGCCTTCATTCACCGCTTTGATATAATTTTTCTTCAGCTGCTCATGTGATAAATCTGTTTTCATGATGCCTGTCTCTTTCATGTCTCTGATAGAAGACAAAGCCAAATAAGGGTTGATGGCTGTAGCACCAAAACCCAATAAGCAAGCGAAATGATGCACTTCCCAAACATCGCCAGCTTCAACGATGATGCCCACTTTACCACGCAGTCCTTTTCTGATGAGGTGGTGGTGTACGGCAGCGGTAGCAAGTAAAGATGGAATAGGCGCATGGTCTGAGTCTATCGCGCGGTCTTGCAGGATGATCACTTCAAATCCATCTTGCGCTGCATCTACGGCGTAGCGACAAATTCTATCTAAGCCAGCTTTCAATGAGCCGGGTTGATTATCGGCCCTGAAATAGCATTGCAAGGTTTTGGCCTGGAAAATGCCGGTATCAATACTGCGGATTTTCTCTAACTCAAAATTGGTGAGAATGGGATGTTTAAGTGCTACGGTATGACAAGCCAATGGATCTTCTTCCAAGAGGTTGCCTACATTACCCACAAATGTAGAGAGCGACATCACCATGCGCTCGCGAATAGGATCAATCGGCGGATTGGTTACTTGCGCAAACAATTGCTTGAAATAACTGCTAAGGTGTTGCGGTTCATCACTCAATACTGCAAGTGGCGTATCTGTGCCCATGGAACCGATGGGTTCTTTACCATCCAAAGCCATGGGTTGAATAATGGTTTCCAAATCTTCTTTAGAATAGCCAAATGCTTTCTGGTATTTGAATACTTGGTCATGCTCTAAATGCGTGAACATCACTCTTGGCTCAGGCAATTCTTCCAAGCGAATCTTGTACTTATTCAGCCAATCGCCATAAGCTTGTTGTGTGCAGATGTTTGCCTTCAACTCCTCATCACTAATGATGCGGCCCTGCTCTATATCTACTACAAACATTTTACCCGGCTGCAATCGGCCCTTCTCTTTGATGATAGCTGGATCTACAGGCAAAGCACCTGTTTCAGAAGCCATGATCACACGCTCATCTGTGGTAACGCAGTAGCGCGATGGTCTTAAGCCATTTCTGTCTAGCGTAGCACCAATGATTTTTCCATCGGTGAATGAAATAGACGCTGGTCCATCCCAAGGCTCCATCATGGATGCATGGTATTCATAGAAAGCTTTTTTCACTGGATCCATCTGTTCATTGCCATCCCATGCTTCCGGAATCAGCATCATCATCACATGTGGTAATGATCTGCCGGTGAGTGTAAGCAATTCAATCATATTATCCAGACAGGCAGAATCAGACTGACCTTCGCCTACAATGGGCAGCAGCATATCCATTTCTTCCTTACTGAAATATTTAGAAGTAAAACCCTGCTCACTTGTTTTTAACCAGTTAAGATTGCCCTGCAGTGTATTGATCTCTCCATTGTGTGCGATATAACGGAAGGGTTGTGCCAGTTTCCAAGAAGGAAAGGTATTGGTAGCAAAGCGAGAGTGTACCAGACCAAATGCACTCACCATAGATTTATCACTCAGATCAGGGAAATAGTTACGCACCTGTAAACTGGTGAGCTGTCCCTTATACACCACTGTTTTATAACTCAGCGATGCGATGTAAAAACCAATCGCATCTTTTTGTACAGTATTATTGACGAGATGTGTTACATAGTTGCGCAGCACAAAGAGCTTGCGTTCAAAATCTTCAGGGTTATGTACTTGATCAGGGCAACGTACAAACACTTGCTCCATTTCTGGTTCTACGCTTAAAGCTGTTGGACCAATATCTGTAGGATTTACTGGCACTTTTCGATAGCCTAATAATTCCATGCCCAGTTTCTCTGCGGCTCTGTTGAAAATATCGCGGCATTCTTCTCTGCGTTGCACATCTTTTGGAAAGAAGAGCACACCTACACCATACTTACCATAAGCTGGTAAATGTATACCTAGCTGTAAACATGCTTCAAAGAAAAAAGCATGCGGTGTTTGAATCATGATACCGGCACCATCACCTGTGTTGTTTTCACATCCACAAGCACCGCGGTGTTCCATATTCTCCAGCACGGTGAGTGCATCTGAAATATGTTGATGTGATTTTTTTCCTTTGATGCTGGCAACAAAACCGATGCCACAGGAGTCGTGTTCAAATTGGGGATCATAGAGCCCGCCACCTTGATGAATAGACATAATCTTTCAGTCCGTTTAAGGGTGAATGGCAGGCAATGCCTCAATATACAGAATGCGTTTTGGAAAACCATAACACTAACAAGTGTGAGTTTTTGTTAGGCTTGATTTCTACGTACTTTGCAAGCCGTATGAGTCAGCAAAAACACAATTTCAATTCAGGTCCCTCTGTTTTACCGCAACCAGTGCTGGAAGCAGCAGCAAATGCCATCCATGATTTCAATGGCAGTGGTTTATCCATTCTGGAAATTGGTCACCGTACACCTTTGTTTCAAGAAGTGCTGGATGAAGCACGCAATGCTGTAAAGCAATTAATGGGCTTGGATGATGCGTATGAAGTGTTGTTTTTGCATGGTGGTGCTACAACGCAGTTTATGCAGGTACCGATGAATTTGCTGGATGCGAATGCTACAGCTGCTTATTGCGACAATGGCATCTGGGGTAATAAGGCTTTGAAAGAAGCCAAACTGTTTGGTAAGGTGGATGTGGTAGCTTCTTCGGCGGATCAGTCACATACCTATATTCCAAAAGATTTTAATATTGATCCTGCTTATGCCTATCTGCATATCACTACCAATAATACTGTAGAAGGCACGCAGTGGCATCAATATCCTGATGTGGATGTGCCGCTAATTGGTGATATGAGTAGTGATATTTTCAGCAGACCTGTCGATTTCAAAAAATTTGCACTCATTTATGCGGGGGCACAAAAGAACATGGGTGCAGCAGGTGTAAATCTTGTGGTAGTGAGAAAGGATGTGTTGGGTAAAACCAGCCGAGCGATTCCTACCATCATGGATTATCGTAAACATATTGAAGCGGGCTCACTGATGAATACGCCACCTGTGTTCGCCGTATACGTAGCAATGCTTACGTTACGCTGGATCATTCAGCAAGGTGGTTTAAGTGTAATGGCTGATCAGGCTACTGCAAAGTCGAATCTCTTATACAATACCATCGATAGCTTACCATTGTTTAGTTGTAAAGTGCGTAAAGAAGACCGTAGTCAGATGAATGCTGTTTTCTTCATCAATGATGAAGCATTACAGAATAAGTTTCTGGATGAGTGTAAAGCCAATGGGATGGTGGGTGTAAAAGGATACCGAACCGTAGGTGGTTTACGCGTAAGCATGTACAATGCATTGTCTATGCAGAGCGTGGAAACGATTTGTCATCTGATGAAAAATTTCGCGCAACGCCATGGCTAGTGTGCCATATCATCATAATTCACATAGGGTTGATCTGATGCAGGTTTTTCTTCCGGTGTATGCGCAGGTGCTGCAGTTTGTAAAGTTTGTTGTGCGGTAAAGCCTTGGGTAGCTTGTAAGAAGTTGTAATAGGTTTTGTATTGTTTCATTACTTGAATGCCGGTACCGGTTAAATAGATAAAACCATTTTTTCCAAAACCAACAGATGCTTTTACCAGTTGTGTGCTCATGAGTATCTCGCGCACATGTTCTAACTGACGTTCATCCAACTGCACCTGAGCAGGTGCCAGAATATCTTTTTCCAGATGCAACTCATTCTTATCCAGATGGCTGTACAAAGTGCGGAGGATGTATTCAATCAAATCATCTTCTGTGATGGCTTTCACTTGTTCTGACATAACCGGAATTTTGTTTCAAATTAAGACAATCCAATACCCGATATTGTTAAATCCTGCGGAATTGATAGCACCGACAGGAATATCAAACCGCAATAATTATCTTGCGCCCCAGATTATGGCAAATATCCAACCATTCAAGGCCCTTCGTCCGCACGCACCTTTTGCAGCACAAGTGGCCAGCAGACCTTACGATGTATTGAATAGTGCAGAAGCGCGCATTGAAGCGCAGGGCAATCCCAACTCTTTCTTGCATATCACCAAAAGTGAGATTGATTTGCCCGAGCAGACAGATATCCATAGCATGCCTGTGTATGAAAGAGCAAAGGAAAATCTCGATGCGTTTATCAAACGCGACATCCTGTTTCGGGAAGACAAAGACTGCTATTATATCTATCGCCTCATCATGGATGGCAGAAGCCAGACTGGTTTGGTTTGCGTAAGCAGTGTGGATGATTACAATGAAGACGTCATTAAGAAGCATGAGTTCACACGTCCGGAAAAAGAGCACGACAGAATCAATCATATCAAAACAACAGGTGCGCAAACAGGTAATGTATTTCTTGCTTACAGAAATGTGGCAGAAGTAGATTCGCTCATTGATAAGTGGATGACTGCCCGCTCACCGGTGTATGATTTTACTGCAACCGATGGTATTCAGCATACGATCTGGATCATCAGTGATAGCGATGTGTGTAAGCAGATCACTGATCTGTTTGTAGCTAAAGTGCCTTGTACCTATATCGCAGACGGCCACCACCGTGCAGCTTCAGCTGCTAAAGTGCGCGCTGCGCTGGGTAATGCAGCAACACAATCAGCAGATTATTTTCTAACAACCTTATTCCCTGCCAGTCAGTTAGCTATTTTGGATTATAACCGTGTAGTGAAAGATTTGAATGGCCTAAGCAAAGCAGAACTCTTGCAGCGTTTGTCCATGGATTTCACTGTTGAGTCTAATGGCTCAACTGCAGTAAAGCCTGCTGTGTTGCACGAGTTTGGAATGTATGTCGACAAAGAGTGGTACCGCCTTACGGCTAAGACTGGCACGTATAGAAATGATCCTATTGGTGTATTGGATGTAACCATCTTGCAGGAAAGAATTTTAGATCCATTGCTCAATATCAAAGACCAGCGTACAGATAAGCGTATCGACTTTGTAGGTGGTATTCGTGGATTGGGAGAATTAGAAAAGCGCGTGAACAGTGGCGATATGCAATTGGCATTCAGCTTGTATCCTGTTACAATTGAGCAATTGTTTGATATTGCGGATAGTGGAAATGTGATGCCACCGAAGAGCACTTGGTTTGAACCCAAGCTGCGCGATGGTTTACTCACTCACCTGATTCATTAATACATGCGTTACCTGTTTTTGATCATATGGAGTATACTAGGTCTGCACGCAACAGCGCAGCAACCCGAGTACAAGAAATTGATCATGCAGGGTGAATATGCAGCTGCTGAAATGCAACTGGAAAAAGTATTGGCTGCGGCTCCGAATGATTTAAGTCTGCTCAAAGACAAATTGTTCTTGCAATATTTGCAGCGCGATTTTGCTGGCGCTATTGAACTGGGCAAGAAGCTGGCTGAACGTACTGATGCCGACTTTCAGGTGTTCCAGCAATTAGGCTTAACCTATGCTGCTATTGCTGATTACAAAGAAGCGGATAAGCTCTACCTCAAAGGTATTCAGCGTTTTCCTACCAGCGGTGTGTTGTACGCCGACTATGGTGCGATGCTACAAGCTGCCGGTAAAAAAGAAGAAGCCATTGCACAGTGGGAAAAGGGCATTTCAACTGATCCGAATTATCCCGGTAATTATTTCTATGCAGTTAAGCATTATGCATTGGCAGATGATTGGTTTCCTGTGATGTTGTATGGAGAACTCTTTTTGAATTTGGAAAGCTTCTCACAAAGAACAACTGAGATCAAGAATCTCTTATACGAATCTTGTAAGCGAATATTTTCTTTGTCGGATATGCTGCAGGCCATACCTACCAGCAGAAAGCCTACTGCATTTGAAAAAGCAGTACTGGGTAATTTCAGCAAGTTTGCGCCCATGATTCGTGAAGGTGTAACGCCGGAGATACTTACTGCCATTAGAACACGGTTCCTGTTGGCTTGGATGCAATCTGATCTGGTGAAGCAGTTCCCTTACGAGTTATTCCAGCATCTTAACCAATTGTTGCGTGAAGGTCATTTCGATGCGTATCATCAATGGCTGTTTGGCATGGTAGCTAGTCCATCTGCCTATCAACTTTGGCTCAATAACCACGAAGCTGAAGTAGAAAAGTTCAAGAAGTATCAGCGCAGCAATCTCTTCAAAATCCCCGCAGGGCAGTATTATCGCTAAAATCACGCTTATAGCCAATGGCAACGAGCGCTTGCTTTGCTGTTTCTGTGCTTTTGCCTAATTTGTTCCCCTCAACTGCTTGCTATGCAAAATCCCGAGAACGACAAACTCTGGCGTATCGCCAAGAAACGCGCCAACTTCAAGAAAAGTGCTTTCACTTACATAGTCGTTAACATTTTTCTCTGGACCATTTATTGGTTAACACAAGGCTTTAATGGATTTGAACTCAAAGCTTCTGCTTGGCCTATATGGGTTAGTTTGGGTTGGGGTATTGGTCTGGCTTTTCAGTATTACGAAGCGTATGGAGGCAATCAAGATGATTTGGTTCAGCGAGAGTATGATAAGCTAAAGCAGCAAAAAGACAACCAATAAATTTTCTATTTAATCTGCATACTATGAGTTATCCTAATTATCGATTATTTGATGTGTTGCAGTTTCAGCTGGATAAGTTTCCTAAAACAGATATGCTGAATGCAAAAGAGAACGGACAGTGGAGAGCATATAGCACACAAGAAGTAAATGATACGGCTACCAAATTTGCAGCAGGCTTGTTGAAGCTCGGTATCAATGGTGGTGATTATACGCCAGAAGGTGCGCAGAAAGTAGCATTGATTAGTGCCAACAGGCCAGAGTGGATTTTTACTGACCTCGCTGTACAGCAAACTGGTGCGGTGTTAACGCCTATCTATCCTACGACTAACCCAATTGAGTTGCAGTTTATCCTGAATGAAGCAGAAGTGAAATATGTTTTTGCAGGTGATGCGAATTTGTGGGATAAAGTGATGAGCATCAAAGACCATGTGCCAACACTCCAACAGGTATATACATTCGATAAAGTAGAAGGCGCAGCGCATTGGTCTGAATTATTGCATTTAGCAGATGAAGAAAGTCTGGCGCAAGTAGCTGCTATACGCCAACAAATTCCTACTTCTAATCTTGCCACCATTATTTATACTTCAGGCACAACAGGTACACCCAAGGGTGTGATGTTGACGCATGAGAATATCGTGAGCAATGTCTTTCATTCAAAAGAAAGTTTTCCTTTTGAAGACAGACCTGATGGGAAAGCGCTTAGCTTTCTGCCACTGAACCACATTTTTGAAAAAGTGATTACTTATATCTATCTCT
>DALYHN010000003.1:19472-43866 GCA_031970875.1 Chitinophagaceae bacterium | reverse complement strand
ATAATGATTTGGGTTTGGCAACTGCCAATGCTGTTGCCGGTGTAATGAATGGTGCGCGACAAGTAGAATGTACCATCAATGGAATTGGTGAACGCGCTGGTAATACCTCACTGGAAGAAGTGGTCATGGTTTTGCGGCAGCACAAACAAATGGGTTATTACACAGGTGTTCAACCAGCTAAACTCAATCCGGTCAGCAGAAGAGTATCCGATACCATGCGCATGCCTGTTCAGCCTAATAAGGCCATTGTTGGTGCCAATGCATTTGCGCATTCATCCGGTATTCATCAGGATGGATTTTTGAAGAGCGCAGAAACGTATGAGATCATCAGTCCGGAAGAAGTAGGTGCAGACAGTTCCAAGATTGTATTGACTGCACGTAGCGGTCGATCTGCATTGGCTTATCGATTCCAAAAATTGGGCTATCAGTTTAATAGAAATGATATCGACACTTTGTACGAGCAATTCTTGCATATCGCGGATCAGCAGAAAGAAGTAACAGACGAGGATTTACAATCATTGGCCATGCATTATCAGGAAGTAATCGCAGTAGCATAATTCTATGGGAAAAACACTATTCGATAAGATTTGGGAAAAGCACGTTGTAAAGCAAATCAGCGGTGGTCCCGCTGTATTATACATAGACCGACATTTTATCCATGAAGTAACCAGCCCGCAGGCCTTTGATGGTCTCCGTCAAAGAAAGCTACCTGTATTTCGCCCCCGGCAGGTAGTTGCCACTGCGGATCATAATGTACCAACACTCAATCAGCATCTGCCAATTAAAGAAGCGATGTCGCGTCAGCAAGTAGCTGCATTGGTGCAGAACTGTGCAGAGTTCGGTATTGAATTATATGGCTTGGGGCATCCTTATCAGGGTATTGTACACGTGATTGGTCCTGAGTTGGGGATTACACAGCCCGGCATGACCATTGTCTGTGGCGATAGTCATACCTCTACACACGGTGCTTTCGGAACCATCGCTTTTGGTATTGGTACCAGTGAAGTGGAGATGGTGCTGGCAACACAATGCTTGATGCAGAGCCGACCAAAACTCATGCGCATCAATGTAGATGGTCATCTGCAAAAAGGGGTAACTGCTAAAGACATCATCTTGCACATTATTGCAAAGATCTCTGCCAGTGGTGCTACAGGCTATTTTGTAGAGTATGCAGGTAACACCATTCGTAGTTTGAGTATGGAAGGCAGAATGACTATCTGCAATATGAGTATTGAAATGGGTGCCAGAGGCGGCTTGATTGCACCTGATCAAACTACTTTCGACTATTTACGCAATAAGCCATATGCGCCTGCAAACTTTGATCAAGCTGTTGCACAGTGGGCTGAACTCTATAGTGATGCTGATGCCAGCTTTGATTTGGAATTACACATTGATGCTGCCAGCATTGAGCCAATGATTACTTATGGTACCAATCCTGGTATGGGTATTGGTGTGAAGCAATTGATTCCGCAATCAGAAGCACTTACTGAGCAAGAAAAGCAATCGTTTAAAAAAGCTTTGCAGTACATGGGACTGCAAGAGGGGCAGGCCATACAGGGACAGAAAATTGATTATGTCTTTATCGGCAGTTGTACCAATGCACGCATTGAAGATTTGCGTGCAGTAGCTGCTTTAGTAAAAGGCAAGCAAAAAGCACCAGATGTAGAAGTGTGGATTGTGCCAGGCTCTCAGCAAGTTGCTGCGCAAGCTAAGGCTGAAGGGCTGGATCAAGTATTAGAAGCTGCAGGTTTTCAATTGAGACAAGCTGGCTGTTCGGCGTGTTTGGGTATGAATGAAGACAAGATACCTGCAGGCAAATACTGTATAGCAACTTCTAATAGAAATTTTGAAGGACGCCAAGGTCCGAATGCAAGAACTATGTTGGCTAGTCCGCTTACCGCAGCTGCAGCAGCATTAACAGGCGTAGTAACAGATGTAAGAGAATTATTGAATTAAGATGCGTACCAAAATACAAGTAATATCATCCACTGCTGTGCCATTGCCCATTGAGCACATTGATACAGACCAGATCATTCCTGCGCGCTTTTTAAAAGCAACCAGTAGAGAAGGTTTCGGTAAAAACCTGTTTCGCGATTGGCGCTACAGCAATGACGATGAAGCACAGCCCAACAAGGATTTTGTACTAAACGATGCAAAATTCAGCGGAAGAATTTTGTTGGCAGGGAAAAATTTTGGCTGTGGCAGTAGCAGGGAGCATGCGGCTTGGGCGATTAAGGATTATGGCTTCGATGTAGTCGTAAGTAGTTTTTTCGCTGATATCTTCCGAAATAATGCACTGAATAATTTCTTATTGCCTGTTCAGGTAACTGAGGGCGTATTGGCCAGTTTGATGCAGATAGTATTGAATAATCCAAGTACAGAGCTAATTGTCGATTTGCCTGCGCAGTCCATCAAAACTGCTGATGGGATAGTAAATAGTGGTTTTCATATCAGTCCGTACAAGAAAATCTGTCTGCTGAATGGATATGATGATATCGATTATCTATTGAGCATGCGTGACGCCATTAACAATTTTGAAGAAACCAGAGATAAATTCATTGCTGCCTGATGGAAAAAAAGATTACAGTGATTAACGGTGATGGCATTGGTCCGGAAGTAACGGCCCAGGCTGTGCGTGTACTGGATACCATTGCCAAGGAATATGGTCATGTATTTGAATATGATTATCAGTTAATGGGTGCTTCAGCAATCGATACAACAGGCAATCCCTTACCTGAATCAACCATTGCCAGTTGTTTAGAAGCAGATGCAGTGCTGTTTGGTGCCATCGGTCATCCTAAATATGACAATGACCCCAATGCTAAAGTGCGACCAGAGCAAGGATTATTGAAACTGCGTAAGGTATTAGCGTTGTATGCCAATATCCGTCCAGTAACCACTTATGCATCTTTGCATCATCTCTCACCACTAAAAGTAAAACAGTTACAGGGTGTTGATTTTGTGATCTACAGAGAGTTGACAGGTGGTATTTATTTTGGAAATAAAGTATTGAGTGAAGATGGCTTGCAGGCGAGTGATGATTGTGTATATCAGGTGCATGAGATTGAGCGTATTGCCAAACTGGCTTTTGAACACGCCATGCAGCGAAGAAAGAAACTTACATTGGTTGATAAGGCGAATGTGTTAGAGACTTCACGTTTGTGGAGAAGGGTAGTGCAGCAAATGGCCACAAGTTATCCTGAAGTTGTCGTCGATTATCTCTTTGTAGACAATGCAGCCATGCAGTTGATTCTTAACCCGGCACAGTTTGATGTAATCCTTACTGAGAACATGTTTGGTGATATTATCAGTGATGAAGCAAGTGTGTTAACTGGCTCATTGGGTTTATTGCCCTCAGCTTCCATTGGAGTGAAAAACGCTTTATTTGAGCCGATTCATGGTTCTTATCCGCAAGCGGCGGGAAAGGATATTGCCAATCCGCTTGGTTCTATTCTTTCTGCAGCGATGTTGCTTGATTATTTCGGACTAAACACAGAAGCGGAAGCTGTAAGAGAAGCTTGCAGTTGGACATTGGAGCATCGCTTTGTTACAAAAGATATTGATTCTATGAATTTTTACTTCACATCCACCATTGGTGAGATGGTGTGTGATCGAATTGAAAATCAGGCTGCTGAAGACGTTAATCAGCAGAATATTGAGCTTAGAAAATCAACGATTATCTAGGCTTAAAAAAAATAGTTCTTTGTTTTCACCAATGAGGTGGTTATATTTGTTTCACTCGTCACAGACATGATGAACAACAGGACATATACTATTGCAACAATTATTTCAGTAATCATTATTGCTGTCATTATTATTCCTGTGCTCCATGGAGGTGGCCAAGTCTTGTAAAAAGTAACGTACTTGAAACATAGCAAACCCGCCTCCACAGAGGCGGGTTTTTTGTTTTGGTCAAAATTGAATGATATGTATTACAGTGAGCAGACAGTGTTGTTTTTTGATGGTCAGTATGTAAAGGCAGCAGATGCCAAGACGGATCTGTACAGCCAGTCTATGCATTATGGCTATGCTATTTTTGAAGGTATCCGTGCATATGAAACCGTTGCAGGCGAAGTAGCTATTTTCAAAGCTGAAGCGCACTATCAACGCATGAAGGACAGTGCAGATGCTGTGGGTATTCCCTTGGCATATACGGTTGAAGAATTGATCAATATTTCTTACGAGGTATTGTCACGCAACGGATTGAAGAATGCCTACTTACGACCTTTGCTGTTTTGTCCACCCAATATGAGTCTGCAAAAAGCAAAAGCAGCACATCTAATGATTGCTGCATGGGAGTGGGGTGCTTATCTAGGCGAGCAATTACTGCGTGTGATGATTTCTTCTTTTCAAAGACCCAACCCCAAGGCATTCAAAGTGCATGCAAAGGTTTCGGGGCATTATGTAAACTCCATCATGGCCTGTCAGGAAGCAAAAGACCATGGTTACGATGAAGCATTGTTATTAGATGCAAATGGTTTTGTAGCAGAAGGACCAGGTGCTAATGTATTCTTCGAAAAAGATGGGCAGTTATTTACACCGGCTTTAGGTAATATTCTGCCAGGCATTACAAGAGCCACTGTTATTGAGCTGGCTAATGAATTGGGCATTCCTGTTGTGGAAACTGCATGTACGCCAGAAGCTTTAAAGCAAGCTGACAGCGCATTCTTCTGCGGCACAGCTGCGGAAGTGATTGGATGGAAATCAATAGATGAATATGTGTTTCCTACGCCTTGGCATCAATCCATCGGATATCAGTTACAAAAAGTATATAAGGATTTGGTTCTGGAAAAACAGCCTAATACAGTACAAGCATGAGTCAGGAATTGAATAGATATAGTAAAACCATTACGCAGGATCCTACACAACCTGCTGCGCAGGCAATGTTGTATGGCATCGGCTTAACAGAAGCTGATTTGGCCAAGGCGCAAGTTGGTATTGTGAGTATGGGTTATGATGGGAATACTTGTAACATGCACTTGAATGATCTGGCTAAGCTAGTCAAGCAGGGTGTATGGAGCAATGATTTGGTCGGACTCATCTTCAACACCATCGGCGTAAGCGACGGTATTAGTAATGGTACTGATGGTATGCGTTATTCGCTCATCAGCAGAGATGTAATTGCAGATTCTATCGAAGCGGTTTGTGGTGCACAATACTATGATGGATTGATTGCTTTGCCGGGCTGCGATAAGAATATGCCAGGCTCTATTATCGCTATGGGTAGATTGAACCGTCCTGCCATCATGGTGTATGGCGGTACTATTGCGCCAGGGCATTATAACGGACAAGAACTCAATATCGTCTCGGCTTTTGAAGCATTGGGACAAAAAATAGCTGGCCAGCTCAGCGAAGCAGATTTCAAAGGCATTGTACAACATGCTTGTCCCGGCGCAGGTGCATGTGGTGGTATGTATACAGCCAATACGATGGCTGCTGCTATTGAAGCTTTGGGTATGAGTTTACCTTATTCTTCCTCTAACCCTGCTTTGAGCGATGAAAAGAAAGCGGAATGTTTAGCAGCAGGTAAAGCGATTCGGTATTTATTAGAGAAAGATATTAAGCCAACTGATATCATGACGAGGGTTGCATTTGATAATGCGATTACTGTCATCATGGTATTGGGAGGCTCCACCAATGCAGTATTGCACCTGATTGCCATGGCACACAGTGTGGGTATTGCATTAACACAGGATGATGTACAAGCAATTAGTGATAAAGTACCTGTATTAGCAGATTTCAAGCCAAGCGGTAAGTATTTGATGCAAGACCTTCATCAACACGGTGGCTTACCTGCTGTGATGAAATATTTACTCGAGAAAGGTTTATTGAATGGTGAGTGTCTCACTGTTACCGGAAAAACATTAGCAGAAAATTTAGCGGAATTGCCTTCTCTGGATTTCCAGCAGCAGCAAATTGTTAAGCCGTTGGAAACACCTATCAAAGCAACGGGTCATTTGCAGATACTTTATGGAAACCTTGCTGAAGGTGGAAGCGTTGCAAAGATTAGTGGTAAAGAGGGAGAGCGTTTTGTTGGGCCTGCGCGCGTATTTGATGGGGAGCACGCATTGATTGATGGCATTGCTAGCGGCAGAGTGAAAGCAGGTGATGTGGTGGTGATCCGCTACGTTGGTCCGAAAGGTGGACCCGGTATGCCGGAAATGTTGAAGCCTACATCAGCCATTATCGGCGCAGGCTTGGGTAAATCTGTTGCCTTGATCACAGATGGTCGATTTAGTGGTGGTACCCATGGATTTGTTGTTGGTCATATCACTCCTGAAGCATATGATGGCGGTGTACTCGCTTTGGTGAAAGATGATGATGTCATTGAATTGGATGCAGTGCAAAATACCATTACACTGAAAGTGGATGATGCAGTCATTCAATCACGCAGAGCAGATTGGAAGCAACCCGCCCTGAAAGCAAGCAAAGGACTCTTATATAAATATGCCAAAACTGTTGCCAGTGCAGCAGAAGGTTGTATTACCGATCAATAAATAATCAATCAGCTAATATGGAAGCAATACTCGAACAAGAAAAATCTGTACAAGTCACGGTGAGTGGTTCAGTGGCTTTATTAGAGTCGTTGATTGCGGAAAATGTGCAAACCATTTTCGGTTATCCCGGTGGTGCCATCATGCCTATTTATGATGCATTGTATGATTACAATGAGCAACTGACACATATACTCGTTAGACATGAGCAGGGTGCGATTCATGCTGCACAAGGTTTTGCACGTGCTTCAGGGAAAACTGGTGTAGTCTTTGCTACCAGCGGACCAGGCGCCACCAATTTGGTAACTGGTTTGGCTGATGCCATGATTGATAGCACGCCGGTTGTGTGTATTACCGGACAAGTATTTTCTCATTTATTGGGTACGGATGCATTTCAGGAAACGGATGTGATTAACATTACTGCACCTGTAACAAAGTGGAATTATCAAGTAACCAATCCTGAAGAGATTCCAGCGGTGTTGGCGAAAGCATTTTATATCGCTTCAAGTGGTAGACCGGGGCCAGTTCTCGTAGATATCACCAAAGATGCACAGCTCAAGACTTTTGAATGGCAAGGATACACCAAGTGTGCGCATATCAGAAGTTATCGCCCAAAGCCACATGTACGTGTAGAATTTATTGATGCAGCTGCAGCGCTGATCAATTCTGCAAAAAAGCCATTCGTGATTTTCGGTCAGGGCGTTATTCTTGGTAAGGCAGAAGCGGAGTTCAAAGCATTTATTGAAAAAGGTGGTTTCCCTGCTGCTTGGACCATCATGGGTATGAGTGCATTACCAACAGATCATCCCTTGGGTGTGGGCATGTTGGGTATGCATGGCAATTATGCACCTAATGTGTTAACGAACGAGTGTGATGTATTGATTGCAGTAGGTATGCGCTTTGATGATCGGGTAACCGGAAGATTGGATCGATATGCAAAGCAGGCGAAGATTATTCATTTGGATATCGATCCTGCAGAGATTGATAAGATGGTCACCACAACAGTACCCGTGTGGGGCGATTGTAAGGAGACCCTGCCATTATTGACAGAACGATTGCAAAAACAAGACCACAGCGATTGGTTGGCGAAGTTTCACGAACTAGCATTGAAGGAACATGAAGTAGTGATAGAGCAGGAGCTCTTTCCTGAGTCTGGACAGCTTACCATGGGCGAAGTCATTAGAACAGTCAATGAAATTACCAACGGTGAAGCGATAATTGTGACCGATGTAGGCCAGCACCAAATGGTTGCTTGTCGTTATGCCAAATACCAACACTCTCATAGCAATATTACATCAGGAGGATTGGGTACGATGGGTTTTGCCCTGCCTGCAGCCATTGGTGCCAAGTTGGGCGCACCGGAGCGTGAAGTGATCGCTGTGATTGGTGATGGTGGTGTACAAATGACCATTCAAGAATTGGGTACCATCATGCAAAGTAAAGTGCCGGTGAAAATACTCATCCTCAATAATCAGTTTCTAGGCATGGTGCGTCAGTGGCAGCAACTCTTCCATGATAAGCGATACTCTTTTGTCAATATTGAATCACCCGATTTTGTACAGGTAGCCAAAGGATATTATATCGATGGACAAAAAGTATCTGAGCGAGCATCACTTCGAGCTGCATTAGAAACTATGTTGGCACATCAGGATGCATACTTGCTGGAAGTAATGGTAGGTAAGGAGAATAATGTGTTTCCCATGGTGCCACAGGGTTGTGGTGTAGCTGAAATCAGGTTAAAATAAACGTATGGAAAAGCAAGAATATACAATCACGGTGTATACGGAGAATCATGTGGGTCTGCTCAGCAGAATCGCTATCATTTTCAGTAGACGAAAGATCAATATTGAGAGCTTGAATACTTCTCCATCTGAAGTAGATGGCATTCACCGTTTCACGATTGTCATTTTTGAAACTGAAGTCAATGTAAAAAAGCTTGTTCGTCAAATTGAAAAGCAGGTAGAAGTATTAAAAGCCTACTATAATACACCTGATGAAATTGTGTGGCAGGAATTGGCTTTGTATAAAGTTTCTACGGATGAAATAGCAGAGAAGGTGAAAGTTGAACGCTTACTCAGAGAATATGGTGCAAGAGCTGTTGTCATTCGTAAAGACTATACAGTTTTTGAAACTACTGGTCATAGAGAGGAAACGGATAAGCTAATCGAAGTGCTTGAACCTTTTGGCTTAATTGAATTTGTTAGATCTGCGCGTGTAGCCATCATCAAAGCCAGCAGGGGCTTTCATGAAAAACTCCGTGAGTTTGAAGCCATTCATCCTGCTGCAGATTCTTTAACTGTAGAACTCTAACCTCAATTCTATCATTCAATCATCCTATCATTCACTCATTCTATCATTCTATCATTCTATCATTGATTCACTCAACCATTAAAACAACTATATGGCAACATTGAATTTCGGCGGTGTACAAGAAAACGTTGTAACAAGAGAAGAATTTCCACTGGCAAAAGCACAGCAAGTATTAAAAGATGAAGTAGTTGCGGTGATTGGCTATGGCGTACAAGGTCCTGGTCAGGCACTCAATCAAAAAGAAAACGGCATCAACGTGATTGTTGGTCAGCGTAAGAACTCTGCCAGCTGGGATAAAGCAGTAAAAGATGGTTTCGTGCCCGGCGAAACGCTATTTGATATTGAAGAGGCATTGCAGCGCGGTACGATTATTTGTTATTTGTTGAGCGATGCTGCGCAGATACAGCTATGGCCAACTGTGCAAAAGCACCTCACAGCAGGTAAAGCCTTGTATTTCTCACATGGTTTTGGCGTAACATTTAATGAACAAACAGGTATTGTGCCGCCAAAAGATGTAGATGTATTTCTGGTTGCACCCAAGGGTTCAGGTACTTCGCTGCGCAGAATGTTTTTGCAGGGTAGAGGGTTGAATAGTAGCTATGCGATTTATCAGGATGCAACAGGTAAAGCGTTTGATCGTGTGATTGCACTGGGTATTGCTATTGGTAGTGGCTATTTGTTTGAAACAGATTTTCGTAAAGAGGTGTATAGCGATTTAACCGGTGAGCGTGGTACTTTGATGGGTGCTATTCAAGGCATTTTTGCAGCACAGTACCAGGTGTTGCGCGATCGCGGACATTCCCCTTCCGAAGCTTTCAATGAAACAGTAGAAGAATTGACGCAGTCATTGATGCCATTGGTGGCAGAAAATGGAATGGATTGGATGTATGCCAACTGTTCTACTACTGCACAACGTGGCGCTTTGGATTGGTGGAAGAAATTTAAGGATGCAACCCTGCCTGTATTCAATGAATTATACGATAGTGTAGCAGCGGGTAAAGAATCGCAACGTTCTATTGATTCAAACAGTCAGCCTGACTATAGAGAAAAATTAGAAGTTGAATTGGCTGAATTACGCAATAGTGAAATGTGGCAGGCCGGTAAAACAGTGAGAAGCTTGCGTCCGGAGAATCAGCAATCGAAATAATATGGAAGCATTTGTGCAAACAGCGTTAGATTTTACTGCTGCCAGAGCGCGGATGCAGGGCGTGGTGCGCAAAACTCCCTTGACTTATTCCAGTACTTTGAGTAAGAAGTATCAGGCAAATATCTATCTCAAGAGAGAAGACTTGCAAGTGGTACGTTCTTATAAGTTAAGAGGTGCATACAATCTAATGTGCTCATTAAGTGCCGAGCATATGGAGAAGGGTGCAGTGTGTGCAAGTGCTGGGAATCATGCACAAGGATTTGCTTATTCATGTAAAGCTTTAGGGATTAGAGGCGTTATTTTCATGCCGGTGATTACGCCTAAGCAGAAAATCAAGCAAACAACCATGTTTGGTGATGGCTGTGTGGAAATAGTGCTCAGTGGTGATACATTCGACGACTGTGCAACTGCAGCAAGGGCATATGCTGCTGCGAATCACATGGTCTTTGTACCACCGTTTGATCATCCGGCAATTATTGAAGGACAAGCAACCGTTGCTGCTGAAGTGCTTGAGGAGCTACCACAATTCGATTATCTCTTTGTGCCTGTTGGAGGTGGTGGTTTGGCAGCTGGCATGGGAAGTTTCTGTGCAACATTTGCGCCGGCAGTAAAAATTATTGGTGTAGAACCTGCAGGTGCTCCATCAATGAAAACAGCATTGGAGAAGGGCTTTCCAGTTACACTTGACCAAATCGATCGCTTTGTGGATGGTGCTGCTGTGAAAAGAGTGGGTGAGCTGACTTTTCAATATTGCAAAGAAGTGCTGCATGATATGCTGCTGGTACAAGAAGGCGCAGTTTGTTCTACCATTTTGAATCTGTACAATGAAGATGCCATTGTGGTAGAGCCTGCAGGTGCTTTGTCAATAACAGCGCTAGAGCAATACGCGGATAAGATTGCGGGTAAAACAGTTGTTTGTGTGGTTAGCGGGAGTAATAACGATATTGATCGTATGCAGGAGATCAAAGAGCGTTCTTTGCAGCACGAAGGATTGAAACATTATTTTCTGATCAGTTTTGCACAAAGACCTGGCGCTTTAAAAGACTTTGTCAATAATGTTCTTGGGCCGGGAGATGATATTACTCGTTTTGAATACATGCAAAAGCATAATAAGGAAACGGGTCCTGCATTGGTTGGTATTGAGCTTGGAAGAAAAGAAGATTATCCTGCTTTATTAAAACGTATGCAGAACCAACAAGTTGATTTTACAGAAATCAATAAGCAGGATAAGTTATTTGCCTACCTGGTTTGATAGTGATTGCTTGCCACAGATTAGGTATTGAAGTAAAATGGGAAAATTATGAGGAAAGTTGTCAAATTTGGTGGCAGTTCCGTTGCCAATGCGCAAAATTTATCGCGTGTTGTTGCAATTATTCAACATGCAGCTGCTACCAATCAGCAGATTGTAGTGGTTTCTGCATTGGGTGGAATTACAGATGATTTATTGCATGCTGCAAAAACCGCGTCTCTAGGTGATATTGCTTATCAAGAGCGGTTATTGCAGATTGAGCAAAGGCATTTAGAAACGGTGAAACAACTATTGCCCGTTACGCAACAAAGTAGCTTATTAAGCTATGTGAAAACTGCTTGTAATGAGTTAGAGGATATTTGTAACGGAATTTATCTGCTGGGCGAACTTTCTCCAAGAACACAAGATCGTGTTGTTAGTTTTGGTGAGTTGCTCTCCTCTAAAATATTAGCTGCTGCTTTACAAACAGCTCAGTTTTCTTGCACATGGAAGGACGCAAGAGAATTGATTCAGACTAATCAGCAGTTTACACGTGCGCAGGTAGATTTTGAAATAACTAATCAAAGAGTTGCTACCTATCTCAGCAAAGAAAATCATGCGGTTGTGGTTGTGCCTGGGTTTATTGCAGCTGATGCATACGGTAATACAACTACTTTAGGAAGAGGTGGCTCTGATTATACCGCTGCTATATTGGGTGCAGCTATAGAAGCACCTGTTGTAGAAATCTGGACGGATGTAAGCGGTATGATGACAGCTGATCCCCGTTTGGTAAGTTCTGCAAAAGTGATTCCGCAGATATCCTATCAGGAAGCAATGGAATTGAGCCACTTTGGCGCAAAAGTGATTTATCCACCCACTATACAACCGCTGTTAGACAAACATATACCAGTATGGATTAAAAACACTTTTGCACCAGAAGATACGGGTACCTGTATTACAGTTGAAGGTGCAGAAGAAAAGTTTGTCTGTGGTATTTCGAGTATTAGTAATATGGCTTTGCTAAGCCTTGAAGGTAGTGGCATGGTTGGTATTCCTGGATTTTCAAAAAAACTATTTGAAGCACTGGCCAGTGCACAAATTAATGTAATGCTCATTACACAAGGTTCTTCTGAGCATTCTATTTGTGTGGGTATTCAATCAGTAATGGCTGACATAGCGAAAGAGATAGTGGATGCTGTATTTAGTGATGAAATAGCTGGAGGCAGATTAAATCCATTATTCGTTGAAAGAGATTTAGCAGTGGTTGCTTTAGTGGGCGATCATATGAAAAGTCATCCGGGCATTAGTGGACGTATGTTTGGTGCTTTGGGTAGAAATGGTATCAATGTAAGAGCAATAGCACAAGGTTCTTCTGAGCGAAATATTTCTGCTGTTATTGCACAGCAGGATGTGCCCAAAGCAGTAAACGTATTGCACGAAGCATTCTTCGAAACAGTATATAAGCAGTTGAATGTATTCATAATAGGTACAGGCAATGTGGGAAGTAAGCTCTTAGATCAACTACAACAGCAGTTTAGTTACTTAATGCAGCATATGCGTTTGCAGGTTCGAGTGGTAGGCATTGCCAATAGCCGACACATGATGATACAAGAAGAAGGAATTGGCCTTCAGGACTGGAAAGCTCAAATAGAGAGAGCGCCAGCTATGGATCTACAAGCTTTTGTATCAGCCATTCGCGAAAAGAATTTGCGTAACAGTGTATTTGTTGATGTAACTGCTAATGAACAGGTAGCAAGGGTATATGATCAATTGCTATCAAAAAGTATTTCTGTTGTTGCATGTAATAAGATAGCTGCGGCATCTGCATATCAGCATTATGCTTATTTGAAAGAATTGGCTAGAGTCTATAATACACAGTTTTTGTTTGAAACCAATGTTGGAGCAGGCTTACCCATCATCGGTACACTAAACGACTTAATCAGGAGTGGTGACAGGGTAAGGCGTATTGATGCTGTATTGAGTGGTACACTGAACTTTGTCTTTAATCATTATGATACCAGTAGGCCTTTCGCAGATGTAGTGCAGCAAGCACAAGACGAGGGCTATACTGAGCCTGATCCGCGACTAGACTTAGGAGGTACAGATGTAATGCGTAAGATCCTCATTCTTGCGCGAGAAGCAGGTCATACCATTGAAATGGAGCAAATTGCCAATGAGCGGTTCCTGCCCGATGCTTGTATGCAAGGTAGTGTGGCTGATTTCTATGCATGCATGCATCAACATGAAGCACATTTTAGTGCTTTGTATAAAGCAGCTGCAGCTAAAAATACCAAGTTAAAATTTGTTGCATCCTTCGAAGATGGCAATGCAAAAGTTGGCCTACAGCAAATTGATCCTGCTCATAATTTGTACCACCTGTATGGAAAAGATAATGTGGTATTGTTTTATACAGATCGATATCCTGATCAGCCGCTTGTAGTAAAGGGAGCAGGAGCTGGTGCAGATGTAACAGCTTCGGGCGTATTTGCAGATATTTTAAGAGCGAGTGTGTAAAATGAAAGCAGTTCGTGTATATCCCCCTGCTACTATTGCTAACCTTGTCTGTGGTTTTGATGTCTTGGGTATGGCGATTGATGCACCCTGCGATATGATGGAATGTAGGACATCCGATACGCCAGGCTTAAGAATCATACACACAGATGCATATGCATTGCCTACAGTCCCTGAAAATAATGTTGCCGGTGTTGCTTTATTAGCTATGATGGAAGAATTACCTGCTGATACCGGATTTGATTTATTGATACACAAATCAATCAAACCAGGAAGTGGGTTAGGTTCTAGTGCAGCTAGCGCAGCAGGTGCGGTTGTAGCGGCAAACGCTTTATTAGAGCAGCCATTTAGCAAAGAAGATCTGGTTCGCTTTGCAATGTTTGGGGAGAAACTGGCCACAGGGGTTAAGCACGCAGATAATATTGCTCCTTGTATTTACGGAGGAATTACTTTGATCAGGTCAATATTTCCATTAGATATTATTTCTCTTCCAGCCCCTGATTTATTTGTAACGGTTGTACATCCTCAGATTGAAGTAAAAACAGCTGATGCACGCCAGATCTTGCGTAAAGAAGTACAACTCAAGCAAGCCATTCGCCAATGGGGTAATATCGCGGGATTGGTTGCAGGTATTCTTCAACAAGATCATGCACTAATTGGGCGTTCTCTGGAAGATGTTTTGATAGAACCTGTTAGAAGTATACTCATTCCGGGCTTTGATCAGTTAAAGCAGCGCTGTCTTAATGCAGGAGCGTTGGGTGGGGGTATTTCTGGCTCTGGCCCTTCAGTATTCATGTTAAGTGAGACAGCAGCTTGTGCTGATAGTGTAGCCGGTATCATGCAAAAAACTTATGATGATATGGACGTGACAGCCAATGTGTACGTCACAAAAATTGCCAAGCAAGGTGTTCGCATTGAGTTAATTGAATCAGTATGAAATATTATAGTATAGCAGATCCTTCACATGTTGTGAGTTTTGAGCAAGCCGTTATGAACGGACAAGCCCCAGGAAGGTCCTTATATTTTCCCGCTGCTATACCTGTTTTTACTCCATCATGGTGGATAGATTTTCATAAGAAAAATGCTCATGAGCTAGCATACGATGTGATGCAGCCATTTGTGGGTGAAGAGATACCTAAACAGATACTGCGGGAGATTGTACAAACGACGATTGATTTTCCTATTCCATTGAAACAGCTAAGTGACAAACTTTTTATTGTAGAATTATTTCATGGGCCGACATTGGCATTCAAGGATGTTGGTGCAAGATTCATGAGTCGTTGTCTCAGTTATTTTCGTCGCAACAGTGATAAGCCAATTACTGTGCTTGTCGCTACTTCAGGTGATACAGGAGGTGCAGTAGCACATGGATTTTCAGGCGTACCTGGTGTTGAAGTGGTTATATTTTATCCTAAAGGAAAGGTTAGTCCTTTTCAGGAGCAACAACTATTAACCACTGCTTCAAATGTGCGTGCTTATGCGGTAGAAGGTAGTTTCGATGATTGTCAGCAAATGGTGAAAGCTGCTTTTGGTGATCAACAATTACAGCAGCAAAAGGTGATGACTTCTGCCAATTCCATCAACATTGCTCGTTGGTTACCGCAGCAGCTCTATTATTTTTTAGCGATGCAGCAGTGGCAGTATCAAGATGCGCCTGTTATCAGTGTACCTAGTGGTAATTTTGGCAATATTGCAGCAGGAATTCTTGCGTACCAAAGAGGATTGCCTGTTGAGCATTTTATTGCTGCATGCAATAGTAATGATACCGTACCACGCTACTTAGAAGATGGGGTCTATCAGGCAAATCAAACAATCCCCACCATTTCTAATGCAATGGATGTAAGTGACCCAAGTAATTTTATTAGGATTCTTTCACTACTATCCAGAAAGGAAATTCCTTTAGCACAAATACTCAGTGCTAAAAGTTGCTCGGATGAGCTTACCCGTGAAACCATTATACAAATAAACGACGAGTATCAATATTTGGTAGATCCACATACGGCTGTTGGTATTGCAGCTGCCAAAGATTACCAGCTAGCAAAACAGGAAGCTAAATCAATTGTACTAGCAACAGCTCATCCTATCAAATTCAGTACCGTATTGAATGAATTGCCAGGAATCATGATTAATGATACTTCGGATGAGACTATTTTAAATAGAATAGTTATTCCGGCAAGTGAAGAGGGGTGGAAGCAGGTGCTTTATACCTGATTATTTCTCCATTTTATAGACATAGTTGATCGTGGCAACGAGTTGCTTCTGTTTGTCGAAACAAAACTCTTTTTCTTTTAGTCCATTAGGTAGATATTGGTATTTCCATACCAAATAACCGGGGCCATTGCCCATTCTTTGTGTTAATGTCGCCAACTGACCCTTATCGTCAAAATCAAATAATAAATCAGGTAATAACTTACTGGAACGCTGATCAAAACGAACGATATCGGTTAGCTGATTTTTATTATCGTAATAATAGTAATAGGTTTCAATTACCCTATTCTTACGCTTCCATCTTTCCTCAACAACCTGTCCGCTTGAATCTTTGATGATGTCAATGGTAGTTGTATCTGCACCATTTCTAATATTCAGCATTTGCGCAGGTAAGCCTGTTGCATCATAGATCCAGAAATGCGATTCTGCAGCGCCCTTATTAAGCGATGTGTCGTTTGTGCTGGAATTAATTCGGATAAGCCTGTTTTTCTCGTCGTATTGATAATCCGTCCTTACCTCCATGCCTGGATAGGCAGTTTCGTTTCTTCTAATTCTATTGTTAAAGAAAGTGGTTTTGGTTAAGGTTGCGCGGCCGTCAGTGGTGGCAGTCTTGGTAATCAAGGTCCTGCCATCTTCAGCGAGCTCTTCTTCTAGTAAAAATCCTTCTGTAGGTTCATTATTACCATCCAGACTTTTGGCACTAATCTTTATCACCTGGTTTTTTCTTAGCGTCATAAATCGCTTACCTGCCTGAGCGGTAGCCAGAAGGTCATTGTAGTAATACTGTGCCTGTATGCTTGAGCAAGATAAGAGCAAGCATAACCCTATAAACAAACGCATAATACCCTGTTTGTACCAAAGTAAGGTCATTATTTTGAACAAAATGCAGGCTGTTCATAAGAAGCCCTGCTGCAAGCAGATTGTTCATTATTTTTAGTGAAATATTCACAGGTGTCACATCTTAAGGAAAGAAAGGAAAAGGATTGCCTCAACTGCGGAGCTCAGGTGCAAGGTAGATATTGTCATGTATGCGGACAGGAAAATACAGAACCGCATGAGTCATTCTGGGCATTGATACAACATTTCGTTTTCGATCTTTTTCATTTTGATGGAAAATTCTTTGAGTCTGTAAAATACCTGCTATTCAAGCCCGGATTTCTGACCAAAGAATATATGCGGGGTAGAAGACTTGCTTACCTGAATCCGATAAGGATGTACATTTTTACTTCAGCTATTTTCTTTTTGATCATCTTTAATTTTTTTACTAAGGGCGTTACCGAAGAGTTCGAAAAAGGTCGTCAGAAAGAGTTAGCCGTTAAGGCAGCGGAAGCAGCACTATTGAAAGAAAAAGATCCGGTGAAGATTGATTCCCTGAAACGGGTTATTAATGTGGCGGATTCTAGCTTGCGCAAACTAAATGATATAGTATTGATTCAGGATGATGCGCTCGATTCGTCCAAAAAAATAAGTAAGGATACGCTGAAGCAAAATATACCTAAGTCAAGAGCAAGCAATAAACTGCCAGAAAGTGTTGCTTATTATGATTCCACGCAGAGGAGTTTACCGGAAGAGAAGCGAGATGGCTTTTTAACAAAATTTTTTTTCAGAAAGTATGCTGCGCTGAGTGAAAAGTATCAAGGACGTCGCTTAGATATGTGGGAGAAGGTGATTGATAAATTGATCCACTCTTTACCGAGTATGATGATGATTAGTTTGCCCTTTTTTGCGTTCATTCTTTTCATGTTATATGTTAGAAATAGACAGCTCTTCTTTGTAGACCACCTCATTTTTACTTTACACCTATATGTGGCGCAGTATATCAATTTACTAGTATTACTCACCTTTAGTACGCTTGCAGAGCTATCAGGATGGCGGATTTTTAACTGGCTATTCTTTATCCAGGTCTTGTTGATTTTCTTTTACCTCTATAAGTCCATGCGCAATTTCTATGGTCAGTCAAGATCTAAGACAATAGTGAAGTATGCCTTTTTAAATTTTTGTTTGTTGATCATTTTTTCATTCCTATCTATGTTCATGGTTGTGAACTCTCTATTATCAATTTAATATTATGTCTGTAGAACAAGCGTTTCTGAAACTGGTAAAGATTATGGACGAATTGCGTGAACAATGTCCATGGGATAAAAAGCAGACCATTCATACATTAAGACCAATGACCATAGAAGAAACCTATGAGTTGGCTGATGCCATTACTGCGGAAAACTGGCAACATATTCGCGAAGAGTTGGGCGATCTGATGTTGCATGTGCTGTTTTATTCGCGGATTGGCAAGGAGCAGGCGCAGTTTACCTTACAGGAAGTGTTGGAGGGTATTGCGCAAAAACTCATTGTTCGTCACCCCCATATTTATGGAGATGTAAAAGTGAACGATGAGGAGGATGTGAAGCGTAATTGGGAAAAGATCAAGATGAAAGAAGGTAAGGATTCAGTGTTGAGTGGTGTGCCAGTTTCGCTTCCAGCTGTAGTGAAAGCTACCCGAATTCAAGAGAAGGCCAAACAAGTGGGTTTTGAATGGGAAAAGAAAGAAGATGTTTGGCATAAGGTAGAAGAGGAAATGCAGGAATTGAAAGATGAGGTGGTAAAGGGGGATGCTGCACGAATTGAAGCAGAATTTGGCGATGTTTTATTCAGTTTAATCAATTATGCACGGTTTTTGCAGGTAGATGCCGAAGGTGCGCTAGAGCGTACCAATCAAAAATTCATGGCTAGATTCCGAAAGATGGAGCAGCAGGCAAAGCATAACGGTCAGTCATTGGCTGATATGTCATTGGCTGAAATGGATGCCATCTGGAATGAGGTTAAAAAAGAAATCGTTTGATAACAGTTATCCGCAAATCATTGTATCAACATGCTTATCTGCTGATTGCAGCGGCATGGTTGTATACGATTTCATTTCTTGCAGTTAACTATTGGAACTATAATACGTCTGAAAACAGAGTTCAGGACAAGCTCCAGAAAAAGTTGCATGCTTTTGAGACCTTCATGGATCAGCATCTAGGCAATGAACAAGAGCTAAAAGCACTTATTTCGAATACGCCAGATATTGCAGCTAAGCAGGCTTTATTGAAGCAGTCCTATGGATTGTTTATCTACGAGTTGACACAGCAAGGAACAGATACTCGCTTGGTTTTCTGGAACAACAGTCGCTTTTACATTAATTACGAAGAGATTGCCCACCGCAATGGTCTTTTCTTTACCACACACCAGAACGGAAGTTTTGTCATCAGGCGGGAACAAAGAAAAATTGGTCAGCAAAATCTGGTGATTATCGGTGTACTGCCGGTGCGTTGGGATTATTTTATCGAGAACAAATATCTAAGAGCAGGTTTTGATGGATTGCCTGATTTAGAAGGACTATTTGATGTGTCTTTATCTGCAAACGGATTGCCTGTAAAGAGTAAGGCTGGAAATATTGTTTATCATGTTCAGCAAAAAGAAAGACAAGCCATCGTGCCCTACGATAATGTAACCCTATTGCTGCGCACACTGGCCTTGGTCTTATTACTCATTAGCATTAACCTGATTGCTACTGATATCGTTAAAGAAGTGAGTTTCCAAAGGGGATTTCTGTTATTAGCAATTGCTGCCTTATTATTCAGGTGGTTGCTTTATCCTAGAAATAATATATTCTTCAGCCTGAATAGGGTTCCGCTTTTTGATCCTTCCATTTACGCGTCAAGTATCATCCATCCATCATTAGGTGATTTGTTAATCAATGCCATCTTGATGTATTGGGTCATCGGGTTTTATCGCACCGGCTTTTTTAATAAGGATTGGCAGTTTGGTAGATATCGTACTATTTTTCCGATTGCAAGTTTGGTCTTGTTAACACTGGCCGCATTCAGCATTACAAGGGTGATCAATAGCCTGGTAATTGATTCTAAGATTTCATTTGATGTAGACAATTTCTTTAGTCTTGATCAATACACGCTAATTGGTTTCTTGATTCTTTGCTTTTTGGTGCTAGCGTTTTCTCGACTCTCAAAAATATTACTCAGACCAGCTATAGAAACCCAAATAGCTTTTCCTAAAGCTAGTTTGGTGGTGGCTATCACCGGTTTATTGTGGATTAGCTTTTTTCGTCAGCAGCTGGTTATTGATATGCTGATTACCCTTTGGATGATAGGGTATATCGGTATGTTTTATGCATACAGACAAGATTTATATACAACCTTGCCTAAATCGCCCAATTTCATCTTACGTGTATTGATATTTGCTGCATCTGTTGCAGGTATTGTGATGTATCAAAACAGGGCAGTAGAGTTCGCGCAGCGTAAGCAAAATGCTTATCGATTATCTATACAATCAGATCCGTCCGGAGAGCATTTACTGAGTCTGGCTGCAGCAAATTTTGATTCAAAATTCCTGAGTCAACAGTTTTACAGATTTACTACAGAATATTCGAGCCGGTATTTAAAAGATAGCTTAACTGCAGAAAATTTTTCTGGCTACTTGAATAAGTATGATTCCAGAATTTATGTCTATGACTCATTATACAGACCATTATTTAACGATGATTCTACTTCTTATGGTGAGCTGAAAAGTATGCTCATCAATCAGGCTAGAAAGACAGACATAGATGATTTATATGTATTTACAAAAGATAACCGACAGCACTTTATTTATGCGCAAACCATCCCTGCCTTACAGGGTGCATCGGAACAAGGGTATTTATTTGTATTAGTGAATCCCAAGCGGTACAAGAGTGAAGCTTTGTATCCTGAATTATTTACTCAGGCGCAGAATCTGGCAGCTGATCTAAACACCAGTGATGCTTATGCCGTATATAGCAATGGCAGACTATTGAATCATTTTGGCGATTATGCGTTTCCTTCAGAAATATCAACCAAGCCAGCTGCTTATTACGAGTATAAGGAAGAGGTGAATGGAAATTATAATGAATTATGGTATAACGCCGGAAACCAAAAGCAGATAGTGATAGTCAAGAAACGTGATTGGCTGATAGAGTTCTTTACGTTGATTGCTTACATCTTTTGTTCTTTCTTATTGATCATGTTCTTATTTAGGGCGGGTAGCTTTTTATTACAAAAGCGCTTGAATATCAAGCCTAGAGAATTAATCAATCAATTAACCATTCGTACACAGGTACACACAACGATTATTTTTCTAAGTATATTTTCATTTATCATTATTGGTATTGTCACGATTTCTTTTTTCATCATTCGCTTCAATCAAGGCAATCAGGAACGCTTGTCGAGAGCCATTCAGGTGATGTCTAATGAAATAGCCAATAAGGTAGAAGCAGAGTTGCAGTTTGATGATGTTATTACCTTAAATGATCAGGGTTTTAATGTGGCGTTGGAAAAAACCATTGCCGAAATCTCTGATATCCATAATGTGGAGGTCAATTTCTTTGATACTACGGGTAGCTTAAAAGTATCCACGCAACCTTATGTATACAATAAGCACCTGTTGAATGAGAAAATGGATCCTAAAGCTTATCTGCAATTGCATAACATGAAACAAATTAGGTTTGTGCAGGAAGAGCAGGTAGGAAATTTTAAGTATTTGAGTATCTATGTACCAGTCAATGATGCATCGGGTAAGCCGTATGCTTATTTGAATATCCCATACTTTAATTCGCAGTCAGAGTTGAATCAAGAGATCTCTGGGTTTCTCGCAACATTAATCAACTTGAATGCTTTCATATTCTTGATTGCAGGTTCTTTGGCTTTCTTTCTAACCAATCGTATTACCGCATCTTTTCAGTTTATCGCAAATAAAATGCGTGCCATTGCCTTAGGTAAAGACAATGAAGCGATTTTATGGAACAGGCAAGATGAGATTGGTTTATTGGTGAATGAGTACAACAGGATGTTGGGTAAGTTGGAAGAGAGTGCAACGGCCTTAGCTAGAAATGAGCGTGAAGGTGCATGGCGTGAAATGGCCAGACAGGTGGCACACGAGATTAAGAACCCCCTTACGCCCATGAAACTGAGTATTCAATACCTGAAGCAGTCTATTGATAGCAATGCGCCTAATGTGCAGGAATTGAGTAATCGCGTAACACAGACTTTGGTTGATCAGATAGATCAGTTGTCCAGAATTGCGGGCGATTTCTCTCAGTTTGCCAATATTGGTAATTCAAGTCCTGAATTGGTGACTGTTGATGCAGCCATCGAAGCGAGTGTACAATTGTATCGTACCAACCAGAAACTGGATATTCATTTACATGTAGTTGAAGCTGGTTTGCAGGTAATGATTGATAAGCTGCAGTTAAATCGCTTATTGACTAATCTACTGCAAAACGTGGTTGAAGCGGGTGAGCAGCAGGATACCGTGAAGATTGATATTACTATTCAACGAGAGGGTGGCTGGGTGCTTATCATCATCGCAGATAATTGTGGTGGTATACCTGAATCACTGCGTCAGCGAATTTTTACGCCCAACTTCACCACCAAAACTTCCGGTACTGGCTTAGGCTTGGCTATTTGTCGCGGAATTGCTGAACAAGCTGGTGGTACTATTCTGTTGCGACATTCAGATGATACAGGTTCTGTATTCCAATTGCAATTGCCAGTGGCCAATGCCTAAGGGCGCTTTTGATTTTGCTTTGCGATAAATGCCGTAAAAGCATCTAAAGTAAAGCTACTTAGGTTTTGCTCCTTGCTTAGGCCCGCTTTCTGTGCAACCAGCACACCATACTTGCAGTCCGCATAGCCTTCAATGGCGTGTGCATCCGGATCAATGGAGATCAATACATTTTTCGATAATGCATAATCAATCCAGCGCCAGTCGATATCCAATCTTCTCGGGTGCGCATTTAATTCAATCACCACCTGATTAGCTGCACAAGCATCAATGATCTTGTAATGATCTAATGGGTAGCCATTTCTACTTAAGAGTAGTCGGCCTGTCATGTGCCCAAGAATATTCGTGTAGGGGTTTTCAATTGCAGCCAATAAACGTTGCATGGCTTTTTCTTCTGCCATTTTCAGATTACTATGTACTGAAGCGATTACCAAATCGAACTGTGCTAAGATTTCTGTAGGATAATCCAAACTTCCATCACCAAGAATATCACTCTCAATACTTTTGAAAATGCGGAAACCGGTGTATTGTTTGTTGAGGTGTTCAATCTCTTCGTGTTGTGCCAATACGCGTTCAATTTGCAAGCCATTGGCATAAGCAGCTGTTTTACTGTGGTCGCTGATGACTAAATACTCCAAGCCTGCGGCTATAGCTGCATGAGCCATTTCCTTGATACTGTGTACGCCATCACTCCATTTGCTATGACTGTGTACAATGCCTCGAATATCATTCGGTTGAATAAGTTGAGGAAGCTTGCCCGCTTTTGCACGATCAATAATAGCAGCAGTTTCTCTTAGTGCAGGCGCTATATAACTGATGGATGCAGCATCAAAAATGGCAGTTTCATCCGCGTAGTTACTAGCAGCCCATGCTGGGAAAGTTTTATTCCAATGATCCAGAAACTCCGCTGATGCTGTAGTTATGAAAAGTTCTTTCGCCCAATCTTCTACAGAAGCATAGTAAAAACACAAGCGAATATTTTCCGGTCCCTTGAGGATGATTTTTGTTGCTGCGCTTTCAACTACTTCATAAGCAATTCCGGTATAGAATGCTTCAATAGAAGCAAGTGGGGTAGTCGTCAGCCAATCGAGTTGGTCAATCACCTCCAATTGTCTTCTGTAAGCGCCAGTCAATGCAAATTGGGCATTCGGGAATTGTTTGCGCAGTTGATCTGTCATCCCTAACGCATAAGCTTCTACCTGCTGGTAGAGATAACTGCCCTGGGTGCCCATATAGAATTCAATGGCTTCCTTGATATTTTGCTGCGTCTTTTCACCAAAGCCTTTGTACAGCATCAACCTGTTTTCATTGCAGGCATAGAGCAATTCACCCAGTGATTCCATCTCCATCTCTTTCCAGATCGTAGCAATTTTCTTAGGGCCTAGTCCTTTGATCTGCATCATTTCCAAAATACCCGCTGGTGTCTTTGCCAAATAAGTTTCAAGCGTTTGCATTCGGCCCGTCTGAAGAATTTCCAGAATCTTACTGGCTGTTGCATCACCAATACCCTTGATGGAGGCAATTTGCGCTGGCGGCAGACTACTCAATGGTGCAGGTAATTTCTCTATGGTATAAGCGGCTGAAGCATATGATTTAGCACGGAAGGAATTGTCTCCATGGATGTCCATGAGTTTGGACAAGAGTGAGAACTGATCGGAAATGGCGTAATTATCCATAGCGCAAATGTAACCGATCAATGAAATGTGGGCGAGGGGTAATAAAAGAAAAAGTCCCGGATATTATCCAGGACTTCAAATTATTCGACTGTTTAGAAGAATTACTTCTTAGCAGCTTTCTTAGCGGCTTTCTTAGCAGCCTTCTTAGGAGCAGCTTTCTTAGCAGCCTTCTTAGGAGCAGCTTTCTTAGCAGCTTTCTTAGGAGCGGCTTTCTTAGCAGCTTTCTTAGGAGCGGCTTTCTTAGCAGCTT
>DALYHN010000003.1:0-19372 GCA_031970875.1 Chitinophagaceae bacterium | reverse complement strand
TCTTAGGAGCGGCTTTCTTAGCAGCTTTCTTAGGAGCGGCTTTCTTAGCAGCTTTTTTTGCTGTTGCCATGTTTTTTAGATTTAATGGTTAGTAAATACGCATTAAAAATAAAAACATTTTTCAATCCGCAAAAAAAAATTTTAAGCTGTTGCTTCTACGGGCTGAACAGAAACGGTCGTTTTGTCGTTGCGACCCTTGCGGAATTCAACAACACCGTCTGCTAATGCGAACAGTGTAAAGTCTCTGCCCACACCTACGTTCTTACCGGGATGATACTGTGTACCACGCTGACGAACGAGTACATTACCTGCAGCTGCAGGTTGACCACCATATATCTTAACACCGAGACGCTTGCTTTGAGAGTCGCGACCGTTCTTTACACTACCTTCACCTTTTTTGTGTGCCATGACGCAAAAGATTTAATGTTTAATACTAGCAGAGCAATTAGGCAATGCTTTGAATCTTGATTTGAGTATAATGGGTTCTGTGACCACGCTTCTTGCGGAAGCCCTTTCTTCTTTTCATCTTAAAGGCGATCACTTTGTCACCCTGTACCAGATCGTTAACGATCTCTGCAGTTACAGTTGCTTTAGCAGCACTGCCCACAGAAACGGTACCGTTATTATCTACCAGCAGCACTTCGTTGAATGCTACTTTGTCACCGGTTTTGCCCTGCAGGTGAGGAACATACAGGTTTTGACCTTCCTGTACCTTAAATTGCTGACCTGCGATTTTTACAACTGCTAACATACGATTCCAAAAATTAGGACGGCAAAGGTAGCTAAATCCAAATGAATTCAGCAACTATTTTTCAACAAATCCTGCGGCTTTTGCCGCTTGTCCGTAGAAAAGGCAAAATTGCTTTTTTTTAGCTGTTTTCCAACAGCTTAACCTGTTACATTTGTTCCACTTTAAACGGCGCTGAACATGATGAACCTGAAATCCCTGCTAGCGAGGCCGTTTGCGGGATATATATATAACAAGATCAAAAAAGGAATGGATACTGCGATTGAAGATCAGGAATCCATCTTTAAGCAACTCATAAAAGTCGGAAAATCAACCACTTTTGGGAAAGATCACCAATTTTCGGGCATCAGTTCCTATGCTGATTTCGTGAAAAATGTGCCTATTCGCGACTACGAGCAGTTCAAGCCTTATATAGAAATGGTGAAAGAGGGCCGTCATAATATATTATGGCGGGGTAAACCCATCTATTTTGCCAAGACCAGCGGTACCACCAGCGGGGTAAAATACATACCCATTACTAAGGATTCCATTGGTAATCATATCAATACGGCCAGAAATGCCCTTTTGTGCTATATGGCGCAAACCGGTAATTATGATTTCGCCAGCGGTCGACTAATCTTTCTGAGTGGCTCGCCCGAACTGGAAAGAGTGGGCGGTATTCCTACCGGTAGGCTTAGTGGAATTGTCAATCACCATGTTCCAGCTTATCTACGTGCTAACCAGTTGCCGAGCTATGAAACCAATTGTATTGAAGATTGGGAAACCAAATTGGATAAAATTGTCGCTGAAACATCGGATAAGAACATGACGCTGATCAGCGGTATTCCACCTTGGATGCAAATGTATTTCGACCGTCTACAGGAGAAAACCGGTAAGAAAGTGGGCGAACTCTTCCCCAATTTTAATGTGATGGTGCAAGGTGGCGTAAACTTCGAGCCATACAAAGCCAAGCTATTTGAAAGCATTGGCAGAAAACCGGATGTGATTGAACTCTTTCCCGCTAGTGAAGGCTTTTTTGCGTTTCAGGATAGTCAGACAGAACCCGGCTTATTGCTCAACACCCACTCGGGAATCTTCTTTGAGTTTGTACCGGCCGGAGAAATATTCAATGAAAATCCAACACGTTTACAACTAAAAGATGTTGAAGTAGGGGTGAACTATGCACTCATCATCAGCAGCAATGCCGGACTATGGGCATATAATATTGGTGATACGGTGAAGTTTGTGAGTACTAAGCCTTATCGTTTGGTCGTGAGCGGTCGTATCAAACATTTTATCTCTGCATTTGGCGAGCACGTAATTGGTGAGGAAGTAGAAGCGGCAATGCTGCAAGCTTGCGCAGCAACTGGTGCCACCGTTACTGAATTTACAGTAGCGCCCAATATATCTCAAACCAAGGGACAGAGTTATCATGAATGGTTTATCGAGTTTGAACATATGCCTGCTGATATGGAAGTATTCCGCAAGGAGTTGGATCAAGCTTTGCGTGAGAAGAATGTCTATTATGACGACCTGATTACGGGTAATATTCTGGATATGCTCCACATCTCTCCACTAAAAAAGAACGCATTTATTGATTATATGAAGAGCATTGGTAAGCTGGGCGGTCAGAATAAAGTGCCTCGCCTGAGTAACGACAGAAACATTGCTGATGCACTTCAGTCATTTATACAATAGTGCAGATGCATCCTGTATCTTTACACACTTCGTAAAAAGAAACAAGCGTAACCCTAATGACGCATAAACGTATTGCCATATTTGGCTCAACAGGTTCTATCGGCACACAAGCATTGGATGTGATTGCCGCCAATCCCGATCTTTTCTCTGCTTCCATATTAACTGCACAGAGTAATGATGAATTGCTAATCAAGCAGGCACTTCAATTCAAACCTTCAGTTGTAGTGATAGGCGATGAGAAAAAATACCAAGGCGTGAAAGATGCATTGGCTGCAACCAATACTAAAGTATTGGCCGGAGAGAAAGCTTTGGAAGAAGCCGCAGCCATGGATGATTATGATATGATGCTGGCTGCTATTGTTGGTTATGCAGGTTTGAAACCAACCATGCAGGCTGTACAAAAAGGTAAAGCCATCGGCTTGGCGAACAAAGAAACTTTGGTGGTAGCAGGAGATATCGTGATGGAAACTGCACTGAAAAACAAAGTGCCTGTAATTCCTGTAGATAGCGAGCACTCTGCCATTTTTCAATGTCTGGTAGGTGAGGGTAGAAATAAGATCGAGAAAGTCATTCTCACAGCCAGTGGTGGTCCTTTTCTGGGCAGAAAACCCAATTTTTTGGTGAATGTAAAGCGCGACCACGCATTGCAGCATCCTAACTGGAGTATGGGGGCGAAGATTACCATTGATTCGGCTACGCTGATGAACAAAGGTTTAGAGATGATTGAAGCCAAATGGTTATTCAATCTGGAGCCGGAACAAATTCAGGTAATGATTCATCCGCAGAGTATCATCCACAGCATGGTACAGTTTGAAGATGGTAGTATCAAGGCACAAATGGGTTTGCCCGATATGAAATTGCCTATCCAGTATGCAATGGCTTTTCCGCAACGTATTGCCAATAATTTTCCTCGATACGATTTCAAGAAGCCTAATACGCTCACTTTCGAAGAGCCGGATATCAAGACCTTCCGTAATCTGGCATTGGCGATGGATGCATTGAACAGAGGGGGTAATATGCCCTGTGTGTTGAATGCGGCCAATGAAATTGCAGTGTATGCATTTCTGCGTAACCGTATCGGTTTCTTAGATATGACAGAAGTGGTTGAACAAACCATGCAGAAAATTCCTTTTATACAAAAGCCAACGTTGGAAGAATATTTCGACAGCGATGGCGAAGCCAGAAGTTTCGCGGCTTCACTTATTCATATGTAATTGATCAGTAATGATGATGTTATTAGTTATTGACTGGGCCAGTATTGGTATTAAAACGGCGCAATTCATTTTATCTTTTTCTATTCTGGTAGTACTGCACGAGCTAGGTCACTACCTACCTGCTAAGTGGTTTAAATGCCGCGTAGAAAAATTCTATCTCTTCTTCGATCCTTGGTTTAGTCTTTGGAAAAAGAAGAAGGGCGAAACAGAATATGGTCTGGGATGGATTCCCTTCGGCGGCTATGTGAAGATCGCTGGTATGATTGATGAGAGCATGGACAAAGAGCAACTGAACAAGCCTGCAGAGCCATGGGAATTCAGAAGTAAGCCGGCATGGCAAAGACTCATCATCATGGTTGGTGGTGTGTTTGTGAATGTTGTGCTCGCTATTGCCATTTTTATTGGTATCATGTGGGTGTGGGGTGAAGAATACCTGCCCATGCAGAATGTACAGTATGGCGTGTATGCAGATTCATTGGCAAGAAAGATTGGTATTCAGGATGGCGATCAGATTGTAGCTTTAGATGGCAAGACCGTTGAAAATTTTGGTACACTGGAAGCGGAGATGATTTTGAAAGACGCGAAAACATTAACGATCTCCCGCAACGGTGAAAACAAGACCATCAATATTCCTGACGGATTTCTGAAAGAGCTGAATAAAAACAAACTGATGGGCTTTGTGGGTGTGCGTTATCCAACCATCATTGATTCTGTCTCTAAAACAGCCGTCTTTACAAAAGACAAATTACAAAAGGGAGATACCCTGATTGCATTAAATGCAAAGCCCGTTCAATATTACCACGAGTTTCTGCAAGCGAAAAAGCCTTATGCAGATTCTATCATTGCATTAACGGTGATTCGTGGTGCTGATACGGTAGAAGTAAGAAGCTTGGTTAGTAGCAAAGGGGCGGTTGGTTTCTTTGCGAAGAGTCCATTAGCCATGTTTGGGACTGTTACCAAGTCCTACACTTTTGCAGAATCCATTCCTGCAGGTTTCAATCGTTGCTTCGAAACATTGGATCGCTATGTAACAGGTATCAAGCAAATCTTCACTGGTAAAGTAAGTGCTAATGATTCTTTGGGTAGCGTGATTAGTATCGGTAATACTTTCCCTGGTGTGTGGGATTGGGAAAGATTCTGGACATTAACGGCAATCTTCTCTATCATTCTGGCCTTCATGAATATTCTGCCTATTCCTGCACTGGATGGGGGACATGCACTCTTCACTATTATCGAAATGATTTCTGGTAGAAAGCCAAGTGATAAGTTCATGGAATATGCACAGATGGTAGGTATGGTCTTACTGCTAGGTCTGATGGCTTACGCATTGGGATTGGATTTCTGGCGCTTATTGAAATAGCCTTTTTCGCACATAAAAGCATCACCCCTCATTTGAGGGGTTTTTTATTGCCCGTATATCGGGCATTTTTGTGTTGTCAATATCCAAGAAACCAAACGGCTAAGCCGTCATTTAAAATCCAATTTCCGGGGAAGCCCATCACAAGGAATCCAATATCCTTTTGAAAAACCAGTTCTTAGAATCCAATGTGTTCAATATCCTTAGAACGACCTTCAATGGTCTGATGAATCCTTTCCGGGTTGGCCGAAAAATGTTCCCCCGTTTTAAAACCAATATCCTGGAACCACCTGCTTTATCTATATTCGATATATGATAACAGTAGGCATAATAGAAGACGACCCCTCGTTAAGGTTCAACCTGGAGGGATTCATCAAAATGGAAAAGGATCTTGTAATCACTTTTTCGTACAATAGCGTAGAAGCGTTTTTGGAACGAAGAAATGAGTTGCAGGAACCTTTTATTGTTTTCTGTGATCTCGGTCTGCCCGGTATTTCCGGTCTGGAAGGGATTACCTATATCCGTCAGATATGGTCAGAAGCCCATTTGGTGGTGATGACAGGAAACGATGATGAGGATGTGATCTTCGATTGTATCCAGCGTGGTGCAAATGGGTATATCCTGAAGCCTTTCCGTATTGATGAGCTCTTGAATCAAATCAACATCATACGTAATGGCGGAGCCCTCATCGCACCGCAGGTGGCGTCTAAGCTATTCAGAAGAATACAGAAGCCAAAGGATGCACAGGAAGACGACATGATGAACGGCCTTACAGCACGTGAGAAAGATGTGGTGAACGAATTGCTGAAAGGGTTAACGTATAAAGAGATCGCGTTTGTGTTGGGCATTTCGGTGACCACTGTAAACGATCACTTGAAAAATATTTATCAAAAAATGGGTGTTCGAACGAAATCGGAACTCATTGCCAAAGTGCTGAAACGCTAAACCACCACATGGATGGTAAACCAAGAGCAGACATATTTACCAGGTCAATCAGGAGAACAATACCAGTTTCTCCTTAGTCTGCTGAATCACCCCATTTTTATTGAAAATGCTGATCGAAAAGCGGAGTTTGTGAACCCCGCTTTTTGTGCTTTACTGGGTCCTGATTTTAGTCCCGATAAATTATTAGGCGCCGACGGCAAAACCTTGCACATGCTTATGGGTATGCAGTGTAAGCATCAAGAAGCATATACTGGTGGGGTGGAAAATGCAATTCATAGTGGGCAGGCTGAAACAGGTGTGGCTACGGAACTAAAGAATGGTCGATTCCTGCATCGGGATTATTATCCTTTCATTGCTAATGCACAACTACGTGCACATATTTGGGTATATCAGGATGTAACGCCCTTGCACCAAGGTGCAGACAGCCTGAAGTCTGAGCGCAAGGCATTCATGCAGGTATTGTCGGTAATTCCGGCTGATATAGCAATTTTTTCGCCCGATCATCGTTATGAGTTTGTCAATCAATCTGCTGTGCAAGATCCCGGTGTTCGTACCTGGATTATTGGTAAAAACGATACAGAGTATTGTGCATACCGCGGCAAGCCGAAAGAACTGGCAGATCAAAGAGCCCAATATTTCCAACAGGCATTACAGCGAAAAGAAGCAGTGAGTTGGGAAGAAGTGCTCAAGGATGCAAAAGGTAACGAGCATTATTATGAACGTACTTTTTATCCTCTGCTCTCTGAAACAGAAGAAGTAGCGTCGGTGCTCATGTTTGGTCTGAACATTACGGTTCGCAAACTGCAAGAGCAGCAACTGGCCATGGCGCATCAGCGTTATCTGAAGACCTTGGATAATTTGCATGAAGCTGTGCTGATGGCAGATGGTGAACTCAAAACCTATTTCATCAATGATGCATGGCGTGGCAGCTTCGGTAAAACATTGGAGCAGGCGCGCAATGGAATCATTTTTGATTTGATTGCATTAGGCAACTATGAGTTTTATCGCCAAGTATTCAGTGTGCTATCCGGCTTTACAGAAAATGTACAGGGCAGAATTGATATCAAAGACAAAGCAGGTCGCAAGCGCTGGTATAAGTATAAGATCAGTCCGGGTATGCGCGAAGGAGAACAAAAAGGTATTTTGGCAACATTGAACGATATAACGGAACAAGTGCATATGGAAGAAAACCTCTTAGAGGTGGTGAAAAAGCAGAAGGAGTTAAACGACTTGAAATCTGCTTTCGTCAATATGGTGTCGCATGAATTGCGTACGCCACTGGCGGTGATTTCTTCCGGTGCTGAGATCATGCAGATGATGTTGCAAGCGGGCAGGCCGAAAGAAGATATGGAAGTGTACACCAAGCAAATCATCAATGAGGTAGAGAAAATGACTGCCTTTATGAATGATCTGTTGATGGTGAGTAAGATTGAAGCGGGCAAAATTGATTTCAGGCCTGAGCGTGTTTCGCTGGAGCAGTTCATCAAAGAATTGGCAGGTGAGCGATATATGCCATGGAAGGATGGCCGACAGTTGAGTATTCAATCAAAAGGTCTGTTGCGCGAGATCGGTATCGATAAAAAAATGTTCCGCCATGCTTTGCAGAATGTAGTGGAGAATGCGTTCAAGTATTCATCCGGTAAAGCAGCACCTAGATTACATATTCGTTATAGCAATACTTATTTTACTATTTCAGTAGCAGATAATGGTATCGGTATTTTGTCTACCGATATCAAGGAATTGTTTACCTCGTTTACACGCGGTAAGAATACGGGCAATATTCCAGGAACAGGTATTGGCTTGGTTGTAGTGAAATATTTTATAGAACAGCACGGTGGCTTTGTGGCGGTGAAGAGCAAGGCAGGGGAAGGTGCTGTGTTCATGATCAAAATACCTTATTTACCTGCATGAGTCAGCAAGTAAGAATATTGGTGGTAGATGATGAACTGCCTTTGCTGAACAATATCACGTCCATTTTAGAATTATTCGGCTTTCAATGTATTCGTGCCAATTCTGGATACGAAGGCTTGATACAAGCTATCGCAGAACAACCTGATCTGGTGGTTTGTGATGTGATGATGCCCGGTATTGATGGCTATGGATTATTGAAGATGTTGCGGAACTATCCTGCAACCAAAAATCTGCCTTTTATATTCCTCACAGCTTTAGCTGATGTTATAGATCGCAAAAAGGGCATGGAGCATGGCGCCAATGCCTATTTGACTAAGCCCTTTAATACCAAAGAATTGGTTGATTTGGTGAAGTTGGTCTTAGCAGATCCAACGCAGTTTCGTTTGTAACTAATTTCCCAGAAATAGAAACAGTATATTTGCGGTTCTTCCGTAACCATGGGGTCGTACTGGTTTTGACAGCATTGGTGTCGGTAAGTGTAAGCATGCCGTGCGTTGCGTAATTAGCACGTAAATCTGAATACGCGAACTACAAATGGCAATACACAGTATGCCATGGCTGCCTAATCAGTGATTAAGTAGTCATTAGGGCCGCCGGGCAGGTTCGCCACTTACCACGCCCCGCCGCCGACTCAAACCAAACAGTGGCTGCTGCAGTACAAGGCTGTGCGTACTGCTTAAGCACATCCAGCTAAGGTGTCTGTTGGTTTGCTCCGGTCCTGCAGATGCCCGACAAACAATCCTGAGATAAGCATGTAGAAAGCTTATTGTTACTATGTTTGGACAGGGGTTCGACTCCCCTCGGCTCCACCTCACTGCGCCCGCCTCGCTCAAGCCCTGCTATGGCTTCGTGAGGCGGGCCTTTTTGTGAAGTATTGATGATGCCGCCTTGTGCTACAAGCCTTTTAGTCGCGTAGGGTCTCCTGAAAGGGACCCTGCGCAAATCAGCTAATGTTTTGCACAAGCCTTTTCGATAACTTGAATATTCATAGCGGGTAGGAATAAAAAGTGATAGGATGAACTGAGTATTATTTTTAGTTTAAATGAAAAAATGTGGTTCGTATATGTCATAAAAAGTACAACACATGAATTTTTGTATATAGGCTCAACCAATGATTTAGACAGAAGGCTTCATGAACACAATAGTGGTTTTTCAAGTGCAACGAAAGCGTACAGACCTTATAGTCTAATTACATATGTCGCTGTTCAGACAGAAGCGCAAGCCAGAAGATTAGAAAAGTATTTTAAAACTGGCTCAGGAAAATCAGTATTGCTGAATAGAATTATAGGTTAGGGCAGGGGCCTGTCTGACGAAGCTTCAGCGCAGGCAGATTCGACTCCCTCACTGCGCCAGCCTCGCTCAAGCCCTGCTATGGCTTCGTGAGGCGGTCCTTTTTTTAGGAAGTTTTGATGAGTCTCGCCTAAGCTACAAGCCCTGCTATGGCTTAATGAGGCGGGCCTTTTTGTGAAGTCGCCTTATGCTACAAGCCTTTTAGTCGCGTAGGGTCTCCTGAAAGGGACCCTGCGCAAATCAGCTAATGTTTTGCACAAGCCTTTTCGATAACTTGAATATTCATAGCGGGTAGGAATAAAAAGTGATAGGATGAACTGAGTATTATTTTTAGTTTAAATGAAAAAATGTGGTTCGTATATGTCATAAAAAGTACAACACATGAATTTTTGTATATAGGCTCAACCAATGATTTAGACAGAAGGCTTCATGAACACAATAGTGGTTTTTCAAGTGCAACGAAAGCGTACAGACCTTATAGTCTAATTACATATGTCGCTGTTCAGACAGAAGCGCAAGCCAGAAGATTAGAAAAGTATTTTAAAACTGGCTCAGGAAAATCAGTATTGCTGAATAGAATTATAGGTTAGGGCAGGGGCCTGTCTGACGAAGCTTCAGCGCAGGCAGATTCGACTCCCTCACTGCGCCAGCCTCGCTCAAGCCCTGCTATGGCTTCGTGAGGCGGTCCTTTTTTTAGGAAGTTTTGATGAGTCTCGCCTAAGCTACAAGCCCTGCTATGGCTTAATGAGGCGGGCCTTTTTGTGAAGTCGCCTTATGCTACAAGCCTTTTAGTCGCGTAGGGTCTCCTGAAAGCCCTGCGCAAGACTTGCTGTCTGATGCCGCATATTGTATCTGATTATTTTGTAATATCGGTGACGAATCTGTGCGCCCGGCTAACTGCTTATTCCTAAATTATGCCATCTAAAAAAATTGTTCGCTTCATCATTTACATGGTTGTTGCATTTACCTGTTCCTTTCTCTTCCATTACCTGAGAAGATAAAATGAGTCCGATGCACCATAATACAGAAAATGGTCAAGATCAACAGTCGGCTGATCAGGAAAATAGTACTGGCAGATCTATAGACGCTGATGACAAAACGCCTAGTACAGAAGCCAGTCTACCGGCTGAACAACTACAAACCAATAACCCCAAACCAGTAACAGATAATATGGAAGTACATCATCATACGCATCATCCTAAGAAATGGAAAGAATATTTCTGGGAGTTTTTCATGTTGTTTCTGGCTGTGTTTTGTGGGTTTCTTGCAGAGATTCAAGTGGAACATTATATTGAAAACAAGAGAGAACAACAATATATTCAGGCTTTACTAAAAGATTTACAATCAGATACTGCTTCTTTAAAAAGAGCAATAAAAGGAAATTATACAAGAGAGAACCTATTAGATAGTATACTGACCTTGTCTAATAGTGATTTGAAAAAGTCTGAAAATGCCCAAAATTTTGTTCGGTTATTTATGCTATCAACTTTTACATCTACTCATCGACCATCTACTATTGCATTTGAACAGTTGAAATACACTGGTTCATTTAGGTTGATTAGGGGAGATCAGGGGGTAGTGGATAGTATTTTACAATATGATAAGGCAAATGAAAGATTAGTTGCGCATAATGAGTTTTATGGTGACGATTTAAATAATTACTGGGAGTATTTCTATCCAATCTGTGATGTTAAAATTTTTCGTGACAGCACATATGCAATTTATAATGCGCGAGAAAGAAGAATGACAGGCAAAACGGTGCCTCCGCTTCATTTATCTCAAGAAAGATTAACATTGTTTACTGGTCATGCTACAAGACAAGTCTTAATCAATGCAGTTAATAGATCAATGATGGAGAGTAAACTGAAAAGGGCTGAGGTGTTAATAGATTTCCTGCAGAAAAGATATCATTTAAGTAAATAGTTCATAAGTATAGCATAACTAAACTGGTTGAATCATGGAAGTACATCACCATACGTATCATCCTAAGAAGTGGAAAGAATATTTCTGGGAGTTTTTTATGTTGTTTCTGGCTGTGTTTTGTGGGTTTCTTGCAGAGATTCAAGTAGAACATTATGTGGAGCACCAGCGAGAGGAAAAGTACATGAAAAGCCTCGTCTTGGAGCTAGAGCAAGATGTGCTAGTATTAAAGGAAAATAGTGTTGAGTTAGAAGCTAATGTAAGACGGTTAGATACATTGATTCAAATCATTGGTACGGGACAAGAAAATCTACGTTCTGATGATTTGTATTATCTAGCTAGAATAGGCTCAAGGCTTGGTACGCTAGCTATCAATGACTTTACCATTTTACAATTGAAATACTCTGGAGGATTCCGATTGATTCGTGACATTGCAGTGGCTAAGGAAATCAGTAAGCATTATAATAAACTATTAACGATTGAGCGATTATATGGAATCAATGCTACCGAAGCAGAAGAATACCGGAAAATGGCTTTATGCATTTTTGATCCGCTTGTGTTTGATAGCTTGGTTAATCCAGATAATATTATTTCACGTCCCCTTATTAAACCAGCATTTATTGACAATAATAAGTTGGGTATGAAAAAATTTGCTGGCATGGCAGCTTATATCAAGAATACGCGAAAAAGCTTAATTGTTTATCAAAATGATTTTAAACAATCGGCAGAAAACTTAATTGTATTGATCAACAAGGCGTATAATTTCAAGTAACTGATCTATCAATAATTGAATTTTATGGAAGTACATCATCATACGCATCATCCTAAGAAATGGAAAGAATATTTCTGGGAGTTTTTTATGTTGTTTCTGGCTGTGTTCTGTGGCTTTTTGGCTGAGTTGCAGTTTGAGCATTATGTAGAGCATCAGCGTGAGAAAAAATATATGGTTCGGTTATATAATGATTTAAAAAAGGATACAGCTTTTTATACAGGATACAAACAAAGCCTAACCCAATCATACTACAGTTTAGATTCTATCATCCAAATGATTGGTGATGGTAGTTATCAAACAAGTACAGATCAGTTTTATAATTTGTGTTTAAAAAATAGGTTTATTAGGTATCTCGAGTATTACAATACTGCTTTTGAGCAGATGAAGAGTTCAGGAAATTTACGGCTGATAAAAAATGAACGAATATTAGATAGTCTCCTTTCTTATTACTATGTGATTGAGAAAAGAGCAATGGTTACAGATTTGCGTCATCAAGAAGTTGTAACTGAATTGAATAAGGCATTATGGGGTGTTGTTGATGCCAGTTACTATAAGGGAGGAGAGACACTGGAAGATTTAAAGCCAGTAAGATCTTTATTTTCAGCTCAGTCGGCAAAGATGCCTACTACTTCGCCCCAAAATATTCTATTATATAAAAATCTATGTTTCAATAGACAGCTAACAATTGTCTCCGTGAGAAATTTCTGTATTGCATTACACAAGAATGCCAGCAACTTATTAATGCTTATTAAGGAGCAGTATCATATTGACGAGTAATAATCAATGGCCAATCCAAGAAACATACAAGAAGATAATCAAGAACAAACGCCAAAAGCGCAGGAAGTTTCAGGTGTGGAAATTGCCTCAGACAGTAGCTTAAATATGGAAGCATCAGCTAGGTCTGCTACTGAATCCTACTCTCAAGCTGAACAACCAGAAACCACTAACCCCAAACCCGTAACACATAATATGGAAGTCCATCATCATACGCATCATCCCAAGAAATGGAAAGAATATTTCTGGGAGTTTTTTATGTTGTTTCTGGCTGTGTTCTGTGGGTTTCTGGCAGAGTTGCAGCTAGAACATTATGTAGAGCACCAGCGTGAACGTCAATACATGGTTTCTATGTTGGAAGACTTGAAAAGTGATACAGCAATGTTGTCAAATAATATACAGGAAAGGCTAGAAAGAGTCTCTATGTGTGATTCTTTGACACTTTATTTTGATAAGCAAATTGATCAAACATTGACAGGGAGGGTTTATTTCTATGCAAGAACAGCCTCTATTCCATGTAATTTATTTCCAAGTGATAGAACGGTGCAGCAACTAAAAAATTCAGGTAATCTCCGACTTATTCGTAATCAGGCGATATCCAATAATATCATGCTGTATGATCAAAACTTAAGAGGTGCCAATTTTGAAATGAGTGATGAACAATTCGTTCGGGCAGCATATCGAAATGCGGTCGTAAAAATATTTAAAGGGAGTGTGCTTAATACGATGGTGCATGATAAATGGATATACCCACCAGTTGGCAATCCTCCGTTATATAATACCCATCCAGATAATATTAATGAACTGTTAGGAACAGCACAATATATCAAACGAATAAATCAAGCGCAGCTGCAAAAATCAACAACATTGCTACAGCAAGCAACTGAGTTAATTAAGCAAATTGAAACAGCGTATGCCATCAATTAATTTAGTGCCACAATTCAGTACACTTAAATAAAACTAGTAAAAGTCATTATGGAAGTCCATCACCATACGCATCATCCTAAGAAGTGGAAAGAATATTTCTGGGAATTCTTTATGTTATTTCTGGCTGTGTTTTGTGGTTCACTGGCAGAGTTGCAGTTAGAACACTATATCGAGCATCAGCGGGAAAAGAAATTTGCCAATCAATTGGTACTTGATTTGAATTCAGATGAAAAGAATTTGCTGAATTATATTGAACAACAAACACTTCGAAGTAATCGAATAGATTCATTATTCACGCTGATTGATCAAAAGGAATTTGATACGCAGAATGATGCCATTTATTTTCTAGCACGTGTATTATCTAGATATGGTAATTATGTACCAACAGATGGGACTATTTCTCAATTAAAGTTTGGCGGTAATCTTCGCTTAATCAAGAATAATGAAATAGTGGCCAATATATTAGATTATGACAACAATAATAAAGTATTGGTTCAGTTTATTGGTACCAGTTTTCAAGATGTACTCAATTATCGTATCGCTTCTGAAAATTTATTTGATGCAGGATGTTTTTATAAAATGACTGATATAAGCAATGAGATTCTTCGCTTGAAAAATTGTCCTCCGGCTAAGTGGAGTAATCGTGAACATGTAAATATGTTTTTAATGCGCTTACAGTATATGAAAGGAGCTAATCTGCGTTATCTTAATCTTGCTAATGAATTACTGAAGAAGGAGCGTGATTTAAAGCGATTCATTGTAAAGCATTATCAATGATAATTGAATGGGATAGTATGCCATTTAGTAGTTGGATTAATGTTTTCAAATTACACGAATATATTTGCTATATAATTGTGTTTACGTAAAAAAAAAATCAGGAAGGATTATGTCAAATCATGCTATTCAGCAACTTGTAGATACGTATAGCTTACTACCACATCCGGAAGGCGGTTTTTACAAAGAGACCTATCGTTCAGCTGATAGTATTGCTTTTGATAAAGGGATTGATCGTTTTGATGGTGAGCGATCGATGGCGACGGCAATTTATTTCTTGATTAGCTCCGGAAATTTCTCCGCCTTTCATCGTATCAAGAGTGATGAGCTCTGGCATTTTTATGCTGGTGGTTCCTTGTTGGTGCATGTATTACATGAAGATGGTCGTTACGAGCAAATAAAGGTTGGGAATAATCCGGCAGCAGGCGAGGTCTTTCAGGCAGTTGTACCTGCCGGAGCTTGGTTTGCATCAGAGTGTGCACCAGAAGTGGCTTTCAGTTTTGTGGGTTGTACTGTTTCACCAGGGTTTGATTTTGCAGATTTTGAATTGGCTTATGCAGATGCGCTAATACAAAGCTATCCTGGTCATGCTGCCTTGATTCAGCGTTTATGCCGGCAGTAATTATTGCTTGTAATAAGTATGAATTACCCAATAAGCTAATATCGATAATAACAATAGTATCACTACCGCTTGAATGATCCAGCCTTCATTCTGAATAGGCTTTTTTGTTCTGGGTGCTTTCTTTGTTCTGGTATCGTAATGTAATCGAGCGTTGAGTTCTTGTACTGCTGATTGTATTCTTTGTGTGTTACCCAATTCTTGCAGTCCTTCCATCGCATCTTCCATCATGGGTAAATCAGCCATCTGTCTTTCTATGGCATGAATTTCTTCAGGCGTGGCTTTGCCCGCAGCATAACGAAGCAACACTTCCTCAGAAATGGGCTGGTCATCGGGTAATATGTTTTTCCATTCGGCCATTAGCCTTGTTTCATTTTTTGATCAATCAGCAAGCGCAGGTTGCGTTTACCATTTTGAATATGGCTTTTCACCTGTAGTAAAGTAAAACCAGTACTATTGGCAATTTGCTGATAGCTCTGTTGTTGAAGATAGAATAAAGTTACACAGGTTCTTTGTGCATCATTTAATTCACCCAAACAGGCTTCCATCATACGGATAGAAGCATCCTTGAAGGTATGTAGCTGTTTGTCTGTTTCTTCATACACCAGACTTTTCTGTTCTTCCACGGGTAAGTGAATATTTCTATCGCGTAATTGCATCAGGCAATGATTGCGTGCAATCATGTATAACCAGCTTTTGAAATAGGCTACTTCATATTTCTCCAGTTCGGTAATGGCTTTTAGAAAAACTTGCTGTACGGCATCCTTGGCGGCTTGCTCATCTTTCAGGTATTTCATGCAAACACCCAATAAGAGCATGGTATATCGTTGTAAAAGAATACCCAGCCAGGCATTATCATTGCTTTGTTTGAACTGCCATAGCAATTCACTATCGGCCATATGATCGTACCGCTTATCTTTCACAAAAGAAATGTACTGCTTTTTTGATAGATGCACAGCCGCTGAAATTCCATAACTTACAGTAGAATTTGCTGTATGGAATATGCTGCTTGTATTGTACCTGTTGCTCCCCTGTATACAGCTGCGCAACCAACTGCTGAAATGTGCAGTCAGTTATTGTTTGGTGAAACGGTTACGCTCTTAGAAACAGATACAGTGTTTTCAAAAGTTCGTTTGCTATTTGATGGATATGAGGGCTGGTGCCTGAATAATCAATTGGTAATGGTAGATGCTGCACAAGCATACCGCAGAACACATTTGTTGAATGGTGATTTGTGGAGAGAAATCTCTTTTCATGGCCAGCCGATGCAAATGCCTTTTGGTGCGCCACTGGATTTGTTTGATCATGGCAAAGCGCAGATCGGTCCCTATCATGTAGTGTATGAAGGTCGTTTTTGGAATAGCACCATGGCGCATGAAAACAAAGAAACGGTTAGATGGATAGCAGAAAAATACTTGAACGCGCCTTATCTATGGGGTGGAAGATCTCCTTTAGGTATTGATTGCAGCGGGTTTGTACAACAGGTATATCGTTTTATGGGTATTGATTTGCCACGTGATGCTTATCAACAGGCAGAGAAGGGAGAAAGCATTGGCTTTTTGCAGGAAGCGCATTGTGGTGACCTAGCTTTTTTTGATGATGCCGAAGGGCGGATTGTGCATGTAGGCTTATTACTCAATGATCATGAAGTGATGCATGCTTATGGAAGGGTGCGTATTGATGCAATCGATCATCAAGGCATCGTAAATAGTGAAACCGGATTACGAACCCATCAGTTACGTATTATCAAACGATTACACAAGGTGATAGAAACCGAATATGATCTTTGACTAGGGGAGAATAATGCGTAGGCTTTCTCCTGTCTTATTCCCTGCAGCATCTTTAACGACAAAACTGTATGAATATGTATACTTCAAGCTTGCACCGGGACTTTTAGTAAGTGTTTGATTAAAGCGTATCGTGTCTATTTGTTTTCCTACGGTTCTTTCAGGTGAATTGTAAATCTCAGTTGAAAAGATACCATTAGAATTAAGTCCAAAATTGGTTGTATTGATCCGGGTAAATGAAAACCCTTGCACAAGTTCGTTGTCACTAACTTCAACTGCGATGGTAAAAGTTTCGCCTGAATTGAATCCGGCATCATTCGAGGGGCTCAACACCCGCACAACAGGTGCAGCGGTGTCCTTTTTTTTACAGGCTGAAAGACTAATTGCTAAGCAAAGAAATATTACTAGATATCGCATATCATTAAGTTACAATTTTTGTGCCATAAAAAAAAACCTCCCAAGGGAGGTTAAAATTGTATCATTAAAACATCTATTGCTTAAATCAGGTCCATGCCCAAAGCGAAATAGGTTGTTGCACCAGGCAGTGCCAACCAGAAGAATGGACGGTATGTTGGGTTCCACAGCATATAGAGCATGATCGCAGTCCAGATAAAGCAGTAAACCCAGTACTTGGTTCTTGATTGTTGTTGAGCTTCCATTGCATTCAGAATTTGCGCAAAGATAGGGGGGCAGGTTTATTTAGGAAAATCAGGTTTTGTGGATTTTGGCCGCCTGTTCCGAAGGTTTTTCTGCCGTCTTTTTGGGCTTATCCAAAAACAACATTTTCAGGGAAAGTAGCAATAAAATAATGGCGAAAACCTTTTTCAGCATCAGGTCTGATAGGGATAAAGCCAGTTTGCTGCCGAAATAGCTGCCCAGCGCGAACCCCAGTGCTACCAATCCAACTACCCGCCAATCCACATAGCCTTGTTTGTAATATTGAATCACGCCTAACAGGCCTACAGGTAAGAGCAGAATTGCCAGCGAATTGCCTTGTGCGGCTTTCTGAGAAAATGCAAGCAAATAAACCAGCGCTGGAACGATGAGAATACCGCCGCCAATGCCAATCAATCCACTCAGCATACCAGCAGCCAATCCGGTGATCAGCAATAGCAGGATAGTATTGGTGTCCATTTTGATCATGCTTTTTTACCAAACACTTCCTTATAGTACTCTATTGCTTCAGTCACAATTTTTAAAGCAGAGGTTTTGTCGCCAAACTCTTCTACAATCACTGTTTTGTTCTCCAGCTTTTTATATTCTTCAAAGAAATGTCTTAGTTCATCAAAGAAATGCGGCTGTAGCTCTTCAATATTGTTGTAGTGGTTTACAGAAGGGTCGTTGGCAGCAACAGCAATGAGTTTGTCATCAGCATCGCCACTATCCACCATCTGCATTACACCAATTACTTTGGCTTCCATCAGGGTAAGTGGTTGTACTGCCAATGAAGTAATCACCAGGATATCCAATGGATCTTTATCACCACCATAGGTTTGTGGAATAAAGCCATAGTTGATGGGGTAGTAGAAAGAGGAGTAGATTACTCTATCCAGTTTCAACAAACCACTGTCCTTATCGATTTCGTACTTGCAGCGTGAACCTTGTGGTATTTCAATAATAGCATTCACGATTCTTGGGGCGTTGGGTCCGGGATGGATGCCATGCCAGGGATGTAAAACGGTTAACATAGTATGGTTATTGATATTGTTTGATAATCCAGTAGCCGATAAAAGTTGCTGTAAAGCCACCAAATAAAGTTAGTGCACCATAGGTGATAAAGGCGCCGAATCTTTGTTGCTCTAACAATTGCAGACTCTCCCACGAAAAAGCAGAGAAGGTAGTAAAGCCGCCACATATACCGGTAGCTAGAAAGAGTCGCCAATCGCCCAGATGGTGTTTCTGTGCCAGATAGCCCATGATTAAACCAATGAGCAGAGAGCCGGTGAGGTTAACGATTAGTGTTGCGCTGGGAAAGCTTTCATGCTTGACGAGTGTACTTACCAGATACCGCAATACAGAACCTGTCATACCGCCTGCGGCCACCAGTAATATGTTTTTCAATAAGCTCATGGGAATGCGGGCAATGCCTTCCATTGTTGGTTATTTTTTACCACCAACAAGGTTTTAGGTGAGGTATCGAAGGAATAACTGTATTGAATCAAGGTAGTGTCTGCATGTTTTTCCTGCACGCCGGCAATATTGATGGATGCTTCACGTGATTGTTGCCTGCCACCGCGATCTAACTTGCGGTAATTTTCTTCCGCTGTTTTCAGCCATGCTTGCTGTTTAGCATCATCCAGCATATAAAAAGCAGCTTTGGCAAAATCGCCCTTCAATTGGGCATCGATGAATTCTCTGCCTGCATCCAATGCATTATCGGCGGGACTCAAGCTTTGCTGGGTACTACAGCCCAATAGTGCAATGAGGCAATAACTGATGAAAATTGATTGACGTATCATAAGCTTGGTAAAGTTACGTGAAGCCTTCGAGCAATAAAAAAGCCATTCCGAAGAATGGCTTTTGTTTTTCGATAGCTTGCTTTATTTGTTCTCAGGTAACAACAGGGCTTTGATCATATTGCCGTTGTTGAAATACTTATTAGCCAATTCCTTGGTTCTGGCAGGTGTCAGCTTTTTCAGGGTTTCCTTGTCCTTCAG
>DALYHN010000002.1:0-53225 GCA_031970875.1 Chitinophagaceae bacterium | reverse complement strand
CCGACAAAAAATTGACCCAACACATCAGCCAAATACAAATAAGTAATCGCTTCATGTTATACTGTTGTACGCAATTGAATTAAAAAACTAGTGCCTTTCCCTTCCGTAGATTCCACCTTCAACTCCCCACCATGTGCTTTTACTATGTCATAACTCAAGCTCAAGCCCAAGCCTGTTCCCTGCCCTGTAGGTTTGGTGGTGAAGAATGGCTGAAAAATCTTCTCCTTTATCGAATCAGGTATACCCATCCCATTGTCTTCCACAATAATTCTTACGCTAGCCTCATGTTTCTCCGTTTGAATTAGCACCCTAGGCTTATAGCCATCAATTCCTTTTTTTGACTTCTCATGTACTGCATAAAACGAATTATTAATCAGGTTTAGCAATACACGTCCTATTTCTTGCGGATAAACAGCTACTTTACCTACTGATTCGTCTAACTTCAAGTCGTAGGCCGACATAAATCCACTGTCTTTAGCACGAAGACCATGATAAGCCAAACGGAGATATTCTTCACACAAGGCGTTGATATCAACAGGCTCTTTCTGTCCCGTTCCAGTTCTGCTATGCTGCAACATACTCTTCACTATATCACTGGCTCGCCTACCATGGTGATTAATCTTTTCTGTTGCCAGTGAAAAGTCGTTCAGCACCTCATCAATTGAATTCGGATCTCCATTTTTGATTGCTTCTTTCAAATCATGCAAAAGCTCAAGAGAGACCTCGCTAAAATTATTAACAAAGTTCAATGGGTTTTGAATTTCATGTGCAATACCAGCAGTCAATTCACCCAGACTAGCCATTTTCTCCGAATGAATCAACTGTGTTTGGGCTGCGCGCAAATCACCTAATGCCAACTCTACTTTAGCTTTTTCTGCAAATAATTCCTGATTTTTCGCTTTCAGCAGCCCTTTTGTTTTTTCAGAATCTGCTAAAAATTTTTGTAAAAGAAAAAAGCTGATTGATGTAATGGTGGTAATATTAAAGAAATAGAAAAGCATTTTAACAGAGCGGGGAATATCAGTACGCGGTATATCAAAATAAAAATCAGCAATTGCCGAAAAACCAATCATTGAAATAAACAAATAGAAAAATAGCTTTGCGCCTCTGGCACTATGAAACATTAAAGCACCGAGAGGACTTAACATAGCAGCCAAGGCTACCACACTGCTTTGATCAAATCCACCATTGAAATAGTGAGTGGCTGTTGGGAATAAAAGAATGCCAATTAATTGAAGGGTCCTGAATAATGGATAATGCTTAAATAAAAAATACTGAAGCAGGTTTAGGATACAAAATGACACATAGATGGCTATAGGCAGATTTGTTTCGTAAACGCCTAAAAGACTATACACTGTAGTATATAAAGACCCAGCTACAGCAGTGATCAACACCAAGAAAATTAATATATTCCGCTTCTGGCGCTCTTCTTCATCGCAAAGCGAATAATTAAAAATAACAGGCAGTATATTAGCGTATTTACTTATCATTATTCTGTAGTCGATAATTAAGAATTACATACCCTGCATCTAAACCAGTATTTACTAAACACATACTTAATAAGAACCAATCAGTATACTTTAAAAAACAAAAAACAGAAATCAATAAAGTACCAACCCCTTTCAGCCAAGCACCCTGTTTGCTCATGAGTTCTCTAGTATTTGACCGTAGAAACAGACTAATATATAGTGCACTCATCATTACATTAAGTATATAGCCAGAGTAAGCACCATTATGACTAATTGGATAATCATAATTCTTAATATAGAAAAAAAGCATTGGAAGCCAAGATGCCAAGCTTGCCAAAATAATGAGCTTCGCATTAGTTTGTTCCAACTTTGTGGCAAGTTGCTTGTACCCATATTGCCATAAACCGTAGACGATGAAGCAGTCTAAGAAAAACCAGAGTCGGTACCCCCATACATACAGAGCACCCATATCAGTAATAAAATAGAAGCTCCACAAAAACTCCCAAGAAAAATTAGCCGTTACAGCTATAAGTGGAATTTCAATAAATTGACTTTTCCTGATTGATCGAATAACAATCACATAAGTAAATACCCAAAGCAAACAACCTAATGCAAAGAATATATGTTGTGCTGGTGTATAATCTTTTAGGTTTAAGATAGCATGCATAAAATAATTTTAGTGATTAGTAATTTTTTTAATCAGGGTTTTAGTTAACCCTTCAACTATAGAAATCAAAGTCCAGGGTATCATACATATTTTTAACCACCATGGAATTTCAATAGTATAATCCAACCCTTTGGCATAGCGAATACCATCGTACCATTTTAGCAAATCAAAAAACATTGGCTCTTTCAGAGGCCACACTTTACACAAAGACACGGCTGCTTTACTATGTGCAATTATTCCATTTACGGCTCTCCTTGCTGACTCATTAGCTCCCTCCATCGTTGCCAAGTCCGTATTCGTTCTCACATAGTCGCCCGCCAAAAAGAAATTATCAATTTGTGTTTCAGCTGTAGGTCTTAGTGTCCATGAATTGGTTGTATTCACCAACAATGGTTCTTGGTCTATGTTATGACCAGCCGCGCCATACCATTGAATATCTCTATCTAAATAGTAATGCTCAATCATATCATCCCTAAGTAGTTCAACCCCTTCTACATTCAATCCAGCTTTCAGCTGCTCCCAAACCATTTTTACAACTTCGTCAGGCGCATATTCTTCAGCTAACTTTCCTTTGTATTTCGTGTATAGCCAATCTGATACATCTACAGACAACACTCCTTTTACCTTACCATTAAACCGATGCTCGAGACTATAGTCTGTCCAAAATTGAACTTGAGAGATACAAGTAATGGCCCACTCACTGTCTGATAAAATAATATGGCCTTTATTGATGGTAACATCTTCATTGAGATAAAACTGCACACCATTCATCCAACTGACACTTTTAGCTAAGGTGGCCACGCTACCAAGTGTAGCGTCTGCTTGAATCATTTCTTCATTGATCAAAAGTGCCGCTTTCTCTACAGGTGTGGCTAATACAAAATAATCACCCGTAACCAACTCTTTTTCTCCTTTCGAATCTATCACTGTCGCACTCTTCACCCTGCCCTGTTCCATTTGTATTTCTGTTACAGTATGACCAAAGTGGTATTGAACACCTAAGTGCTTTAGATAATTGATCCAAGGATTTAACCATTTTTCATTAGTTGGGCCATTCAATACCCTATCTGTATTTACAGTTGGATCAACCATGTTATAAATGAGCTGTAAAAAAATATTCCCTCCAGTTTTGGTACTAGCACTTCTTGCCTGTGCTGCAACCAATGTACGCGTAAGTCCTTCTACCAATAAATGCTGATAATTAGTACTAAATCTATCAGCTTCCATATAATACCACCAACCTAGCCGTTCATAATCATTCTCACGTCTCATTGGCGAACTTGTCATTAACTGCCAAACCTTACCTGCAAAGAATTTAATCTCTTCTTTTGACAGACCACTATCTACACCACCAGTCATGTCATGAATAATTAGTTCAACATCTTTTAAAGATCTCGGAAAACTCGCTACCGTAATAATGGGCTTTTTATTATTACGAGCAATCATGATAGTAGATGTTGCCGTAAGGTTATCGAAACAGCCATGCTTGTTGGTATTACCCGCGCTATCCTGATAGGGGATACGCTTCATGGTGTCTGTAACATGAGTATAAAAGCCCGGGAAAAATCTAAACCCATGTTCCCCGGGCAAATAAGCATCAGGCTTTTGCAAATTGGTGTTTGGTACATTTACAGATCTGGCTTTACCACCACAATACTGCACTTGACGCTCGTATACTTCTACAGAAAACCCCCTTTCAGCAAGTTCATGCGCTGCTGACATACCAGCAACTCCACCGCCGAGAATAACTATTTTTTTCATATTGATTTCTATTTAATAAAGTGTATTACAAGTACATCAAGATTTAATTAAACGGGAAGTATTATCTGGAAGATGGTTCCCACTCCTTGCTCGGAATTTATTTGTATCTCTCCGCCATGCGCTTTTACTATGTCATAACTCAAGCTCAAACCCAAGCCTGTTCCCTGTCCTGTTGGTTTTGTAGTGAAAAACGGCTGAAAGATTTTATCTTTTATTTGTTCTGGAATACCCATACCGTTGTCCTGAACTGAAATCAATATCTTATCCGCATCTTTTTGCGTACGAATCCTTACTGTTGGCACATAATCAGCTGCTCCATCTTGGAGCTTTTTGCTCACCGCATAAAATGCATTATTAATCAAATTCAAAATAACACGCCCCATTTCCTGAGGCATAACATTGACTTTAGTGATGGTATCATCAAATGATGTTTCAAACTTTGCATTAAAGCTTTTGTCCTTGGCCCTGAGACCATGATAGGAAAGGCGCAGGTATTCGTCACAAAGTACATTGATATCAACAAGCTCTTTCTGACCTGAGCTGGTTCTACTATGCTGCAGCATGCCTTTTACAATACCATCCGCTCGTTTACCATGGTGATTGATTTTCTCTAAGTTTTGAATGATATCATCCATCAAATCCTGAACACCATCTGTATTGCCGTGCTTCAACTCCTGTCGAAGCTCTTCCAGCAGCTCTTGCGTAACCTCACTGAAATTATTGACAAAGTTTAACGGGTTTTGTATTTCATGCGCAATACCGGCCGTAAGCTCACCTAATGAAGCCATTTTTTCTGATTGCACTAATTGCTTTTGTGCTTGCTTGAGATCCACCAGCGTATTCTCCACCTGGATTTTCGCTTGTTCCAACTTATTAAAATCTTCATAACGGGCATATGCAGTGGAGAAAGCATCGGCAACTGCCGCCAAAGTATCAATAGCATCTTCTGGTAAGGATGATTCATTACCTACATAAAGCATACCCTGCATGAATGGGATGAAATGAAGCCACATGCCCTCTGCCGGAATACTTTGTAAGTACTGCGCTTGATCCTTGATGGCACCTTGATGGTATAATGATGTTGCCAGAAGTGTGAATTCCGATAATGTCCAGCGCTCAATAAACTTGGCATGTTTACGCCAATGCTCCACCATTGCGTAGATATGGGGCGTTTCCTGAAAACGCATGTAGTATGCAGCGATATGTCCGCCATTGGGACTAGACAAAAATGTGTGTATCTGTTGGAGCGACTCATCCATAATAAAGATGCCACAACGAACAAATGGTATACCCAGCACACGCAATTCGTTCCAAATAATCGGCGTTATCCGATCCAAGTCTTCGACGGTACGCATGGAAGCAATATTGGCGCGAATACGATCCAATGCAGCTTGTTTAATCGCCTCCTTTGCACTGGCTTCTGCAATCTGCAAATCCACAAAACGCGTAAACGTTTGGTCAAACACTTTTGCGAAACGCTGTAATAAAGCAACTGCATCGTCTTCTAATACCTCGTTAGCCGTAATACCCAAAAAACCTTTTGAAAAACGGACATAATGATTGACTCGCTTTTTCAACGCTTTAATCTCAGGAGAAATATACAATTGGATACTATCCAGATACTTTAACCATTGTTTATACGCTGCGCCTTCAATCACATTAATCAGCATAGCCTCTCCCAAACGCCAACATTTAGCGAGTGGCACACCATTCGTTTTCTCTTTAAATGGCAGTGGATAGACTACCGGCAAATAGTTACCTTCTGAAGTAGTGATGAAAAATTGAAAACTTTCCTTTTCTTCATCTACAGTAATCACAAATGCTCTTGACAATTTATCACCTAAGGAAAGATTCAACTGTTTAAATTCTTCAAATAACACATGCGCCACTGCAGACAGCTCCTCACTTTTCTGCATGGCCATGGTTCTGGCACGTACCCGCTCCAAAGCGGTTTCAATCTGCGCTTCACGGGCCTGGGCTTCTGCAAGTGTTAGGTCTGTAAAACGCTGATATGCCAGCTGGAAAACATTTCTAAATCGCTTTAAAGTATTTAGCTTTTGTTCGCTAATACTTTCAAAAGTAGAAATGCCGATAGAACCGATACCAATGGAATAAAAATAATAGTTCAGATGATTGATCGAATTCAATCTGTCATCATCTTGCTCACCGCTCTTGCTTCGAAATTTTTTCCACTCTTCAAACTCGGTACCATATAATCCAATATCCACGAAAGCATCCTGGGCTGCTCTGGATTTTGACACCAAATTCCTGATCACAGGATGAATATGGTAGCCATATTTTGTAACAGCTTTACCGGCATACACAGAATAATCATAATTCAAGAAAGTCTCTTCTGAATCATCATGAATATTGATCATCGTATTCCGCAACTCTGTAAAACCAAGTTTGATCAATTCGGCATAACTGGTTTCACAGATATCCAATAAATCAGCTGCTTTGCGCATACCCATGGCAACAGAACGCACTTTTTCCAAAGAAGCTTCTATTTGCGCTTCCCTTGTCTGCGCTTCTGCTTTTTGCAGATCACTAAATCTTGTATATGCTTGGGCAAAAACCTTGGCAAAACGATTGATTAGCTGATTTTCTGCTTCAGTATATTCTATTGGCTGATATCGCATTATGGTAAGTGAAATATCACCAGAGAAAGCAACAGATAAATTGTATACAGGTTGATGAAGGATAAACTGCTTTCTTGATACTGGAATGTTTTTGAAATCACTATACCTAAAAAGATATTTCCAATGTTGATTTTTTTCTTTTTTGTTATAACAACGAGTATAGTTTTGACCGACAGGTTGATATTTAGCAAAATCACTTGCTACAGCACTGCCTTCTATCATACGTTCAGGCTTGGTTAGAAATTTGTGTGTATAACTAGCTTCACTACCTGCTATCCAATACTCCGTATTATTCTCATGAAAAATCAAGATAGTACATGCATCCATCTGCACATGCAGTTCTTTCAATTTATCTGCTACAAGTGAAGCTACATCCATAATCTCTTCACTTCGATGCATGGCCAATGATCTTGAGCGCACTTTTTCAATTGCATTCTCGATGATAGCTTCCCTTGCCTGGGCTTCCGCCTTTTGCAAATCAAGGAAGCGGGTATAAGTTTGCTCAAATACTGTGGTAAATCTTAACAGAATCGATTCTGACTCCTCACACAACTGCTCTCTGGATAGCACATGCAAATACCCATCTGGAAAATTACCGCTATAAAAAAATACTGGATCGGGAAGCTTAGCTGCCGAAGTACCCCTACTTACATTAATTGTATTAGCCTTCGCAACAAAAGCAAGGTGCGACCTAAGGGTTTTCCCCTCTGCTTTTTGTTTAAGCAACCGAGTTCCTTTTTTCCAATGGGCGTAGCGCTCATTCATGATTTTATCGCCCACCAATGGCATATTATGGGACTCTCGAATGGTTCCATCTTGGTGAGTCATCCAGGCATGCTGCAATTTATTTTTCTCATCAACTAGCACATAGCCGCAATTGAATAAGTTGCCAATATTCAGCGAGCTTAATTCTTTATACAGTAAGGTGGCTGCTTCTTTCAATTCTTCGCTTTTTTGCATGGCCATAGTCCTGGCGCGTACTCTCTCTAACGCGAGTTCAATTTCTGCTTCCCTTGCCTGTGCTTCAGCTTTTTGCAGATCGAGGAAACGGGTATAGGCTTGTTCAAAAACATTGGCAATTCTTTGTAGAATACTATTTTCTTCATCAGTAAACTTTCTTCCATGATGATTGATGATAAAAAGACTGGTATGCTTCAATACAACTACAGAACGGGTATAACCGCCAAGTGTGGAGAGGGTTTCATTTTTTTGCTTAGCGCTTATCGAAGACCATGGTTGTTGCTTAAATAGCTTTTTGAAATATTGCAGCTTTTCTTGTTGAGAAAATTCTTCTATAAAAAATCCTCTTCCTTGTTTGATTCCTGTGATTAAATCTGTACAGAACCGTAGATTAAAATCTGGTATCCTAACCTCCTCCAATGTATTCGCCGTTCCCCCAGCCCCCCAACACACTAATTCATCTTTGATATCCTTATTTAGAACAATAAAGGAACCTCCGACAACTGAAATATTCAGATGGAGTAATTCATGGTGAACTGTATAAATAATTTGCTGCAATTCTGAAGTATGGTGCATGGCAAGGCTTTTGGCCCTCACCCTTTCTAATGCGAGTTGAATCTGCGCTTCCCTAGCTTGCGCTTCAGCCTTCTGGAGATCTTGGAACCTGCGGAAAGCCAAATCAAATACTTCAGTACAACGTCTTTGTATGCGTTTCGCTTCCGCTGTTGGGGGTTCAGCTGTAACCATTAACATCGCACCCCCAGAGAAGCTGGTCAGGTTCCAGTAATTAACAGGGTAAGGATTTTTTTTGATCTCATTCCATATTGTTGGAATCGCTTTCGACAAAACCCTGTACCAATCTGATAATTTTCTGCCACGAACTACCAAAAGGGTTTCTCTTTTACCTGAAAAGTAGGATTGTACTACTTCCTGCATCAGTTTACAGGAGTCATTTACTTGCGTAGCTATACCGGTAACTGATTTTTGCTCTGTATTTTTTCTACTATGTCTGAAAGCATACCAAGACTGATGAGTAGATGCACCCTTTGTATAAAGATTGATAACAAATGCCTCTAACTGATGTTGCCCCAGTTTGCTTAACTGCTCTCGCATGGTATTCGCCACTTCAATTAGCTCTGATGACCTATGCATAGACATTGCGCGAGCACGCACTTTCTCCAAAGCAGCTTCAATAGCCAAGTCCCTATTTTTCGCTACCAACGCTGCAGTCTTCTCAGCAACCTTCTCTTCCAATAATCTGAGTCTTTGATTAGCTTCATCTAAATGAAAGGTATCGGCAGAATTACTGGCCGGATCTGGTAGAGATGCATGTAAATTGATTAACTGCCATCGATTATTCTGATAAGTAAAAGTGGTACTTACCGACAAATGCAAATGATGCTGCTGTTTGCCTTTGCCTATGGTTACAAATACTTCATCATAAAACACGGCGATATCCGAGTTCGTCAACTTTGGGGCATAGCGGGTTAACAACTTGGCGTGAAATGCAATATTTCTGGACTGCCTCCTTGAATTAACAATGATCTTCTTATAATCTGCTCTTGAATAAAAGGTTTCGTCTGATGCCGTACCTCTCCCAGTAACATTTTCAGCAACATAGCTATCAATCCACTTTAATGGGGCTTTCACATCAAGCAATGTAACGTCCAGTACACGCTGATACGCAGTTTTCAGGAGTGCTTTTTTCTCGTGTTTCATGTTGGATGTAGGAATAAAGTAGAAACAGGAAACACCGTATCAGCAGCAGAACATATCTACTTATCCTTTCGTAATTTAAACAAAATGAATTTGACGAGGAAAAAATTCCTTAGCCTTATATAAAGTGCTGATAACCTAACTCATAATCAGAAGCTAGCCTATAAAAATCAAGTCAATTAACCCATCTAGACAACTTTTACTTAATTACCCAAAAAGTAGTTTTTTGAATAACCCCTAATGAAAACAATATCGCTATAAAATAGACATCAATCTGCCACCTCAATTACCAGAAGATAATTTGGCATTATTTTCATACCTGCTAGTTTAGTCATCCACTCTTCTTGTACACTCCTAAGTCTGTTTCCGGAAGAACCCCATAATTCAGGACTACACAAGCAGCCCAGTGAAGGTGTATTAGGATAATAAGTTTTACCAGCATAGTATACAGAAGGAATGGTCGTGCCATGTGCGATGATTTCAGATCTACCTAATAAACCTGCAAAATAGGATTGCCACAAAGCGGAATCTGATCGAAGCCTCCCCAACAAAGCAGCATATTGATGAGCCGCATTACTGGTATCTTTAAAAAAGGGGATATCAACTCCATTTTCAAAAGGCATCACCAATTGTAAATTTCTTGTTGGACCGATCCAGACATTATTAGATATATCTGTACCAATTATTTTATAAAGACCTTGAGGGGTATTACCGTTCGTTAGATAGTATGGTAAATTAGTAATTGATCTTGCCAGTTGGGTATACTGAAATAATTTTCCTTGTTCATCTTTTAACCACTTACCTTGATGATCTCTGATGCTCAAAAAGCCGGGCTTATCTCTGTCACGATATTGCACACTGACTAACAAAGATTGTCCTAGAAGCAAATCCATCTGCTCAATACTTTCTAAGGTATGCTGGGGTTCTACCTTCTGCCGATCAAGCGTATATATTCGATAGTATCGCGAGTAACGAAACGAATCTGTATCCGGTATTGTAAACTGAATCTTACCTGCATCGAAATGTTGCAGCATTAATGCTTTTATTTTATTTGAACGCGCCTGAGGCCAGCCCTTCATTAATAAATGCGCCGACTTACCGGGATACAACGTGTACCATGCTTCCAGCAAAGACCACTGCAAACTTGCTTCTATGTTTGGCATCGCTGCCGCCATCTCCGGCAAACGCTTTTCAAAATCCGAATGCGCATATAACATCAACTCCATTGCCCAGCAAGCACTCTTCCATGCGGCAGCATACTTATTGTCGATTGGGAGTTGAACCACACTATCTACCAAAGCCTTCAAGCGTTTGGTTTCATTTGCGCGATTAATAGCCGTTGCAAAATTACTCTTCACTTGTGCCTGCAAAGGCAACATGACTACACATGCGATACAACAAATAAATAGTGTCCGCATTATTTCTGCTTAATGATAATAACACTAATGACTGGTCGCTCTACGCCACTATCACCTGGTCTAACCAGCAATTGATTGGCCACAACCATGCTAGTAGAGCCACCACCATCCAAATTGATTGCTTCTACACAGTTCAAATCCTTCAACATATTGGCTAATTCAGTGAGGTTAAGACCGGTATAACCAGCAGCAGTATTATCACCCTCTACTGCCAGCAAAAGAACAATACCATTACTATTAAACCCAATGGCACTTCTAGGTCTTGAGGTATTGTTATTAATACTTATTAGCTCTGCTGCATCAGAAATCAGCACATTACTATTTCTTACTAACATAGGTGAACCGCCGATTGCAGAAGTAGTTGTCCATCTTGTAGCCCCTGCGGGAAAGCTTTCTGTAGGCACAGCCTGCGGCGCACTTCCTTCCACATTAGGCGAAGGAGATGGATACGCATATATATCATTATTACCCGCACCAACATGATAAATCCAAGCAGTCATAGGACTCCCAGTTGATGTAATGCCAAAAGCAGCTCTTGTTGGATAATATGCAGTACTCACGCCATTAAATGACCTACTGACGGATTTTATATTAGCTGACTGTACTACCCCGTTATACTGCACCAAGCTGAATGACTGACTCCCACCAAAAAAACCTCCATTCAAACAGCCGTACACTACACCTGCTTCTTCTTTATAAAAATCGCTTGGCTTTTTAAGCGTGGCTGATAAAACAGGTTTAAACTCAATATTGCTTCGCTTACTGTCATAAGCTAAGCAGAATGCTTTGGTTTTTCTACCTTGAAAAAGCGTATCAAAAAAGTACAACTCTACACCTGCAGGAAACGCTGCTGATAAAAGACTGGCATACTTCCAACCTGTAGGCAGGTTAATCAAACGCGTTGCAGCGGGCGTAGGGGTTGGATTGGTTGGCGTAGGTGTTGAAGTCGCTTCTTTTTTACTGCAGGCAATAGAAACCGTTAAACAAACTGCGATGGCAAGCTTTCTCAATAACATCACTTTACTTATATAATGGTGAGGTAGTTTCTTTGATACTTTCATAATAGAATAAGACTTCTCCTTGATAGCCGTATTTTCTATTAATGCGGAACATGCCATTCAACATAGTTGTATCCGCACGATAGCCATCACCGAGAGAGGTAAGAATACCCGGAAAGAGGCGGCGCTTTTCTTCTTGGCTCACCTGACCATCAATCGCTTTCAGTGTCTGTTCATACGCGTCGAGTTTGTAACGATACACTTGCGGAATGATCCAGTCGGCGTAGCCCTCACGCATCCACTTAGGCCAATCTTGTAAATATTGCTCCTTGCTCCATGGATAAATGCTAGGTGCCCATGTAACCAGACAATCTTTTCTGGTCTTCTTCACAGCTTGATACAAGGATTTACCAAATGCACTCAACTGATCAGCTTTCCACTGCAACCACTTGGGCTCGCGTGGATCATTTGGGGGTATTTGACCATTATTTGCTTTAGCATAAAGCGACTTAGAATATTCATCATATCCACCTTCAGCTGGCATTGCAGGCAAACGATCATCACCCTGAATACCATCTATTGCATAGTTTTTAACTACCTCCGTTACGAGTAATCGCATGAATTTTTGCACGTCAGGATGCATGGCGTTCCACCAATAAAATCCATTCTTTTTTAACAGTTTGCCTTGCACATCTCTTCCCACCCAATGCGGATAGCGCTTCAACCAACTTCTATCGCTACTATCCTGATAGGCATAAGAAAATCCAAACTCAAACCAAGCATGCACACGCAAACCTGCCGCATGACCTTCTTGTACGAATGCTTTTAATGGATCAAAACCTTTATAGAATGGATCTTGTGCAACACCTATGTATTGCTTGACCACTTTACTAGGATACATTGTGTAGCCCCTATTCCATACCACCACAAATATGTCGGTTAGTCCATTACGCTTACAATGTGCAACTGTTTCACGTACTTTTTCCGGAGAGTGCATAGCATCACTGGCCACATTCGTAATCCAAGTGCCTCTCACAACTGTTTGCTGCGCTTGCAGAAAGTAAATGCACATAACACAAAAGAGCAGCAAACTAAATTTCTTCTTTACTTCCATGACTGTTTGTATTCGTTGTATCGATTATATAGATGATGCGCTTGTATATATGCGGATTGCGGACTCATGAAATGAGAGAATTCAAAAGTGATGGCTTTGTCATAGCCAGCTCTATGTGCTGCCTCCAGTTTCAACTTCAACTTTTCGAACTTAATAGGTAAAAATTTGATTGGCATGTCTCTATCAAAGCTTTCTGCATTTGTCCAGCATTGAAGCTGGTATTTATCTGCCAACTGCTTATTCACCCGGAAGAAATCTTCCAATTCATAAAAATCGATATGCCCATCTTGAAAGGCAACCGCATCTATCGACTGATGAATACCTGCAAAAATTTCATTCCACTCTTGTTCATGCTCTCGCAAAGACACCGCATCGGCTTTGGTTAAAGTACCGGATGCCGCCATCACAGCTTTTTTACCATCAATCCATGGAGAGATTAAAACAGGCAACTGGTTACTAATTTGTTTACACATTGTACCCATATTGCTAAAAGTCTCTATCGCTCCTTTGGTTTTTCTGCTAATCTCTGTACTTAGGTACCAACCTTGAAATGCTTTTCGATGGCCATAACGCTGCCACAATTCTTCAATCACAAATTTATTCAATGCCCATTCATGCAGCATATTACCTGTATCCCAATAAACCCCACTATCATATAAGCCCACATAGAGTTTCATCTCATTTTCTTCTGCTAAGCGCAAAAACAAATCAACTAAATCAACCGGCGGACGATAACAGCCATGTTGCTGCATGAGGTAATCTGAGGGATAAGTGATGAATCGGCGATAGCCACAGCGAATAATGATCACCGTATCAATACCCATCGCTTTCATGTGGCGAAAATCATTTGCCCACTCAGCCTCACCCCAATTTTGGTGCGGAATGTCGTGACTAATCTCATCAATAAAAGTGCCTGTAATCAGCATACTATAATAGTTTCAATTTGCGCAGGGTATCTCGCCAAAGCATATACCCTGCTCCATTAATATGTAGACCATCGTTGGTGTAGCGCTCATCTAATTTTCCGGAAGCATCCAAAAACAGCGGATATAAATCTACAAAGATCAATTGGTGCTGCTGAGAATAGTTACGTAAAGCTGTATTTACTACCCGAATATGCGCATCTTTATGCTGATGCCGCTTAAATTCCGTAAAAGCATCATTCGTTGGTAATATACTTTGCACAATCAGCTTTGTCTTTGGCGATGCAGCCTGAATCGTTTCAATAATCTTAATGATATTTCCCACAATGACGCTATCTGGTGTATTCCTAGCGATATCATTAATACCAATCATGAGAAAAACTTTTTCAGGCTTGGATGCAATTACTTCATCCAATCGTGCTAGTACACCAAAAGTATTATCGCCACTAATGCCTCTGTTTTTCACTTTTGGATTCTGCCATATCTCAGCCCACTCACCAATATCTGTAATGCTATTCCCTAAAAAAATTATCTCACCCTTCGTGTCTGGCAATAGCCTGAACAAAGAAACTTTTTGCCCATAGTAAGTAGACTGATAGCTCGTATCAATTTGCTGTGCATGTGTTAGCAAAATAGTAGAGCAAAAAAATGCGCTTAAGAATAAAGTCTTTTTCATGCTTCAGCTGTGTTATCTACGGGCTTCAACGGCACCAGCCAGGTGATCAAAAATGCAGGTATGGTTGACACAAGCACCCAAATGAAAAACTCCTTATAGCCTAAATAATCACTCACATAACCACTTACCATAGATGGAATCATAAAACCGAGGTTCATCAAACCACTGCCAAAAGCGTAGTGAGCCATCTTGTATTTACCAGGCGCTATTTGCTGCATGATAAAAAGGATCAACCCCACAAAACCAAAACCATAACCAAAATACTCTACTGCAACTGCCGCGGCAATTACACTTAGGTTCTCAGGTACGGCAATAGCCAGATAAGCGTAGGCCGCAAAAGGCACATTGAAGATGGTGCAAAGCATCAATAGTGTTTTTCTGGTAAGTCCTTTGTTTGAGACAAAATAACCCGCAGCAATAGAACCTAGCACAAATGCAATAGCTCCAAATACGCCATATAATACGCCAATCTCAGAGGTGCTTAAGCCAAGTCCACCATCAGCCCTTGCAGCTTTAAAAAACAATGGGGTGATTTTAATTGCTTGTCCCTCAGCAAAACGATAAAAAACAATAAATGCTAGACCAGCCCAAACATATTTTTTCTGAAAGAAAGTGATGATCACATCTTTTAAAGTAGCGAAACCTTCTGCTACGCTATGTACTTCGCTACCCTGTGTTGATTGCGGTAGCATACGCATATTATAGATACCCAATACTAGCATAATACCGCCATAGCACATCATCACAACCATCCAAGCCGAAGCAATGCCCAACTGCTTTTCTAATTCACCTGCTAAGTAAACCAATACCCCACCACTCATTACTTTGGCAATATTGTAGAATGCACCTTGCCAACCTACATATTTAGCTTGTTGCTTTGCAGTTAGCTCATTTAAGTATACGCCATCAGCAGCAGTATCATGCGTAGCTCCGCTAAAAGCAATAAGGGAAAGTATGGCAATAGAAGCAGCAAAAAAATGATCAAGCTGTAATGAGAGCCCAGTCAAAAAAAACAAAATACCAGTCAGCATTTGTGTGATATAGACAAAGAACTTTCTAGTCTTGAACATTTCTAAGAAAGGCCCCCATAAGGGTTTGATGGTCCATGGCAACATGATCAGGGATGTCCAAAAAGCTATTTGCCCATCGGAAATACCCAGATTCTTGTACATGATGGAGCTTGCAGCCGATAAGGCTACAAATGGAAGACCCATGGCAAACCAAGTGGTAGGGATCCAATAAAATGGACTTCTGGCAGTAATTGGCTGATCTATTGGCATCGTTAGAATTGGATGATGAAGGTATTTAATTAATTTTTTTAAAAACTAATCTCTAATTTATAATTTTTTTAATTAAGTTGCCTATGTAAATATTTCCCGATGCCTGCCTCAATCGCTAAACGCCAAATACTGGCCAAACTGCTGTTGTTTATCCTGATTGCCACTCCGGCACTATTTGCCTGCTCGAAGAAATCCGACGGGGGTGGATCAACACCAACGCCTACCCCTACACCAACACCAGTTTGGGACCCCAATGCCATGCGTGGTGTATGGGTAACCACAACAGCTAGTACGGCACTAGATAGCAAAGAGAACATTAAGACGATGGTAACCAACTGTAAAGCTGCTGGTATTAACCATCTCTTTATAGTAGTATACAATAATGCACGCACCATCTACCCGAGTACAGTAATGCAAAACCTAATTGGCAGAGCACAATTGGAAAGATACGTTGGCAGAGACCCTTTGAAAGAATGTGTAGATGAGGCAAAAGCACAAGGACTGAAAGTACACGCTTGGTTTGAATACGGATTTTCTTCTTCCTATTCTGCTAATGGAGGAGCAATTGTTGCCGCTAAACCAACTTGGGCTGGCAAAGATCAAGGCGGCAATCTTTTAGTGAAGAATGGATTTGATTGGTTGAACGGATTGCATCCGGAAGTACAGCAGTTTATGATTGATCTATTTAAGGAAGTGATCAATAATTATGGCGTAGATGGCGTTCAAGGCGATGATAGACTACCCGCGATGCCTAGCACCGGCGGTTACGATGCCTATACTGTTGGCCTATACCAGAGCGAAAATGCAGGCGCTTCTCCACCACCTAATCCTGCAGAAAGCAATTGGATCAACTGGCGGGTACGTAAGTTGAATCAATTTATGAAACGTTTACGCAATGAAGTAAAAGCATTGAAGCCATCTATTATGCTAACGATGTCACCAAGCCCATTCCCTTGGGGCCGTGACGAGTATTTACAAGATTGGCCCACATGGGTAGATAGTGGCTGGGTAGATGCCGTTATTCCACAGTGTTATCGCTATGATATTGCCGCTTATAATGCTTCACTATTACAACAAAAGTCTTATCATAGAAGTACGACTATTCCACTTTATCCAGGAGTATTATTACGCTCAGGCACTTACACCGCAACAGATGGATTTCTTTCTCAGATGGTTCAGAGTAATCGCAACAATGGTTTTAAAGGGGAAGTGTATTTCTTCTACGAAGGTGTAAAAGACCGAGCCAGTTGGTTTCAAGGGCAGTACCCATTCATACGTTAAGCATGAAGCAGTTATCTATCCTTGCCGCTTGTGTATTTACACTTGTAAGTGTTAAACACGCACAATCGCAGCAACTTACTAAATATGTTGATCCCTTTTTAGGCACAGGCGGCCATGGCCATACATATCCTGGCGCTGTTGTACCATTTGGAATGGTGCAGTTGAGTCCGGATAACGGCACAGAAGGCTGGGACTGGTGTAGCGGCTATCATTATAGCAGCGATAGCATCGCAGGCTTTAGTCATACTCACTTAAACGGCACTGGCATTGGCGATTGGTGCGATATCTCTATGCAACCTTTGATCGACACCAATCAGGTAAATGAACGCTTTATTAAATATGCTTTTTCCCATCAACAAGAATCTGCCAAACCCGGCTATTATCAAGTACAGTTTAAAAATGGCATCAACTGCGAGTTAACTGCTACAGAAAGATGTGGTTTTCATCGTTATCAATTTCCCGGCAAAACACAGTGGATCAGAATCGACTTAGGTTTCCATATCAATTGGGACAAAACAACGGCAGCATCTATACAAGTAGTGGATGACTATACGATCAGCGGCTATCGCTATTCAACAGGATGGGCAAAAAATCAACGAATCTATTTTACAGCCAGATTCAATCACAAGATTCGCTACTATCGTTTCATCAATACGCAAACTAGCAAGGATCGCAATGCACAAGGCACCGATGTAAAGTTGTTAATAGCATTTGATGCCCCTGATCAAACCATTACAGTGCAAACAGGATTGAGTACTGTAGATGAATCAAAAGCAGCACAGGCATTACAAGAGATCGGGACGGACAGTTTTGAGCAGATAGTTATCAAAGCAGCAAACAAATGGGAAAAGGAGTTACAAAAAGTTCGTATCACAACAAACGATAAGGCTTTTGCAACCAGATTTTATACTGCATTATATCGAACCTGCTTGGCGCCATCTTTATACTCAGATGCTGATGGGAAATACAGGAATCAGGATAATCGTGTGCTGCAAATGCCCAACGGACAGCCTCGTTACACGATCTTCTCTTTGTGGGACACATTCCGCGCATTAAATCCGCTCTTCACCATCACACAATCGCAGCGTGTACCTGAATTCATCAATAGCATGCTGCAGTACTATGACGACAATGGCTTTTTACCTGTTTGGGATATTAGTTCTTGGGAGGCCAATACCATGACAGGCTATCACGCCATTCCCGTTATCAGTGATGCCATCTTGAAAGGCATGAAAGGATTTGACTTAGAGAAAGCTTATACCGCAATGCGCAAAAGCGCTTTCCAACAACAGCGTGGCACACCAGACTATATCAAGTATGGCTATTTACCACAAGACAAACACGGCTGGAGTGTTACAATCACATTGGAATATGCTTATGATGATTGGTGTATTGCACAGGTAGCCAAAAAACTAGGGAAGCTAGAAGATTACCAACTATTCCTGAAGAGAGCAAAAAGCTATCAGCAATTGTTTGATGCAAAAACTGGCTTTATGCGCGCAAAGAATAGTAAGGGTGTATTCGTAGAACCTTTTGATCCGCTTTTATCCGAACATGGTTTTGATGGACAATACATTGAAGGCACCGCTTGGCAACATAGTTTTTTTGTACCGCATGATCTCGATGGCTTTGCACAACTCTATGGCGGCAAAACAAAACTGATTGCCAAACTGGATTCTTTATTTGCAGCGCCATCTGTATTACATGGAGACAACACTTCTATTGATGTAACAGGACTGATTGGCCAGTATGCGCACGGTAATGAACCTAGTCATCATATTATCTATATGTACAGCGCACTGGGCAGAAAAGACAAGGCAGCTAAATGGTTACGTGTAGTTGCCGACAGTATGTATAAGAATGGTCCTGACGGATTAACCGGCAATGACGACTGTGGACAAATGAGTGCTTGGTATATCTGGACAGCACTGGGTATGTATCCAATGAATCCATCATCAGGTAATTATGTTATAGGTTACCCCTTACTAGATGATGCTACAATTGCATTACCAAATGGCAAGCAACTACATATTCGTACCATCGGCAAGAGACATGCGAAAGCTTTTGTACGCCTTGTTAAATTGAATGGAAAAACAATCGGTAACAACTACCTCACCCACACACAACTATTGCAAGGTGGTAAGTTGGAATTTATCCTCCAATAAGATTAGGATTTCCAGACCATACCCTTTTTGGTGAATGGGATCGTGATACCACAAGCAATCATGGTAAACAAGAAACCTTTCAAGAAACCGATCAAAGCATTGGTGTTCATAGCAGCCCAATAATCATACAAGCCAGAAAGCTTGAGTACAGGACCAAGCAACAATCCGCCTGTTACATAAGCCATCATGGGATTCTTACCACACCACAGAAAAAAACGATGAATGGGTGCTGTAATATTCGAAACAGACATGATTGCAATTACGGCGTAAGCAAAAAAGGCTAACCCACTCGTCACGAAATAATAGCTATAAGTAGACACATCTTTTTTAATACCGCCTTCAAATGCTTCAAACGCTAAACCCAACAATAGACAATAGGCTCCGGCTTGAAACAATCGATACAATAAAGGGTTTTGCGCACGCTCCTTTTTTAGAAGGCTATATATTACAAGTAGGAGTACTGCAGTTAATAATAGATTCCAGACTAGTTCTCTTGTGTACAATAGCCCAACGTTTACAACAATTAAACCCAGCATGAGCAATATGGTTAGCAGTGTTTTTCTTTGTGTAACCTGTGCAGTTTGCAAATCGCCATACTGTAATAACCATTCCCCTGCTATAGTACCCGGAACGAGTATGAACAGATACTTCAAGAAATAAAACTTGTATAATAATGGCTCTGGGGTTAATTGAAATAACCATTCATTCCAAGTACCTGGCATTTTAGCAGCAAGAAAAACTGCCATCACAAAGGGCAAGATGCCAATTCTTAGTAAAGGATTGTTTCGAGTAACCCACCATAAAAGGGTTCCAAACAAAGCCATATTGGCCAACACCAATATGATAATATCAGACTTTCCCAATAAAAATCCTGCCCCATCATTTAAAGGCAATAGCCATAAAGCAAGTAAGACGAAGCAGATACCCAAGTAGTTAACAATCGTTTCCACCTTTTTACTCAAGAATGGCAGTTTGCTAAAACTGAAGAAGAGCAGTAGAAAGCCTACGACACTCAATAAATAGGTACTCGTTACAGGATGACTACTAATTCTGGCGAATTTGAATTGTTCCAGTGTTAAAGCAAATAATGCCAAGAGCAGGAATCTTCTGAAAGCTGTGCTAATCACCGCCTGATGATTAACAGTAGCAGCAAATTTTCTCAAAGCAATAGGCATTGCTGCACCCATACAGAAAATGAAAAAAGGAAAGACCAAATCAACCCATGTAATGCCTGGCAATTCAGGATTGAATTGATGTAATGGTGGTGGAACCTGCGCATGATACATCCATCCTGGCAGCACACCTCCGTGTGCGATAGTGCCCGATAAAACCATGGTAAAAATGGCATATCCCCTGAGTGCATCCAAGTGTTGATACCTTTCCTGTTTCATGGTATGAAATTAAAAAAGCAGGCCTCACTTTCGTGAGAACCTGCTTGCATCCTATAAACTAAAACTCGAATTCATGTTACCAGCCGGTATTCTGCGTTAAGCCGGGGTTATTATCAATCTCTGACTGAGGAATAGGCCAGAGTTTGTACTTAGCGGCAGCATTGTTGCGTATCTGATTTCTGAAACGAATACGCTGATTCACACTTGTTGTGTAATCAGGAATATTGTCTGCATCAAATGTTGGGCGGGCAGCAGGCACCAGTGGATCCAAAGAAAGACCCACCACAGGACCACTGTTAGCCTTGGCATAGATATCCCATCTTCTCAGGTCGAATAAACGCAATCCTTCGCCAGCAAATTCAACCGCACGCTCTCTGCGCACCAGCGTACGCAAAGCTGCTTGAGATGACAAAGCAGTTGCAGGTTGGCCTGCACGAGTACGCACTGCATTAATAGCAGCAGTAACTGTTCCATCAATCTCGTTCAATTCAATTTTAGACTCTGCATACATCAATAAGATATCTGCATAACGCAGCAGGATAAACCCAACTTTTGATTCAAAAGTATACTGTGTAGAATCATTGTACTTATTCCATACATAACCAACACCACCGATATTACCGGTTGCACTCACCTGCCACTGAATGCCTGCAGCCTGTGCACCAATCCAGTCGTTATTACCGGTTACGTTGTCGTACACGTTTGTATTCCAGTTAAACTTGCGTCGGATATTTGAATAGATATTAAAAATGGTTCGCTCTCGCAGGTTATTGTAAGGCAGTGCCGCAGTTTTAGATGCGAAATGCACCATGGTATCACCCGGCAGATAAATGCTCCATCTTAAGCGACGATCTCTGTTCAATCTTGGATTTGCAGGATCATAACTTACAGAAGCATCAATACGATTACCACTGTTATCTTCAAACTGATCAACCAATGCTTGTGAAGGAAAATGGCTGGACTGGGAGTTGGTTACCTGACGAGGCACACCCAAGATGGGTCCCCAGTTCTGTGGCTCATTCACATCTGTTGGGTAGGTTTGACAGAACAGGATTTCACGCCCAGCATTGGTGCTCTGACCTGCCAATGAGAACAGATTTGGAAAGCTTGGATTAAGCGAGTACTGTCCACCATCGATTACAGTCTTGGTAGCAGTAGCTGCAGTTCTGTAATCTTTGATCAACAAAGCAAGCTTCGCTTTTACACCCAAGGCAACAGCTTTATTTACACGTCCCAGAGTTTGAACCGGCGAAGTACCTGCGGCATCAAAAGCAGCAGCAGCTTCATCCATGTCCTTATATAAATCAGCAACTATATCTGCTACTGGTGTGCGCTTTGCGCTCAATACTTCTGTAACAGTTGGTGGTGCTTTATAAAAAGGCACATCACCGAACCATGTCATTAAATGCAGATAGCCCCATGCACGCAATACTTGTGCTTCTGCTTTGATACGGTTGAAGGTAGCAGTAGTTACATTGGCTTTACCATTCTCCATACCGGCAATCTGCTGATTGGCTCTTTGCACCAAACGATAGGCCTGATTCCATCCTGTTGTTGTAACAGCATTATTAACCAGGAAAGGACCACCATCACCCATAGCAATCAGGTCTTCTGCGTTACCACCGCGCTTCATTGCCATATCAGTGGTTGATTCAATAGCAAACATCAGGGGCGTGTTATTGGGGAATACCCACATAGCCGAAGCATATACGCCCGTTAAGCCCTGTTCCATCTCTGCCTGGTTACTCAAAAAGGTAGAGGCAGAAGATGCATCCAGCGGTTTTCTGTCGAGAAATTTCTGACAGGCGCTGAAACCAAGAGCAGTAGTTGACAGCAATATAAAAATGTACTTTTTCATTGTCTTGTTTTTACTGTTTCTTTAAAAGGTTACGTTAACACCGCCTGTAAATGTGCGCATCAGCGGATAGAATTCTGCGTTAGCACTGTTGATTTCAGGATCAAATCCTTTCCATGCTTTCGAAATGGTTAACAGGTTGGCACAGCTGAAATACACACGCAGGTTACTGATCTTGGCTCTCTCCAATAGCTTTTTGGGAATTGTATAACCAACATTCAGGTTCTTGATTCTGAAATAAGCAGCACTGCGGATCCATTGTGTAGCCAGCAGGAAGTTATTACCACCTGAACCCGAAGGCAACAGTCTTGGGAATAATGCATTCTGATTATCAGGTGTCCAGTAATTCTTATGAATATCTAATAAGGAAGCAGCAAAATCAGCTGAATTAAATGGTACAGCACCTGTACCACTCAGGAAGTTGTTGCGTTGTCCAACACCTTGACCAAAAATATTCAGATCCCAATTACCATAAGTCAGGTTTACATTGATACTATATTCATAACGTGGGAATGCATTGCCAATGAAAGTACGGTCGTTCACATCAATTTTGCCATCACCATTCACGTCGGCATATTTCACATCACCCGGCTTAGGGCCATTGGCAGTAGTTGCGCTCCAGGGCACACCAAACTGTACAGGTGAATTCTTCACATCATTAGAATCTTTGAAATAACCTGCACTAACATAACCGAAATAAGAACCCAATGCCTGACCAGGAGCGGTACGGATACCATCACCAATAAATGGTGTACCAGGTACCAGATTCAATACCTTATTCTTTACATCAGAGATCATACCTGTAACATCTACACCCAGTTTACCGAACTTATTCTTGTAGTTGAGGCTAAACTCCCAACCCTTGTTCTCCATGTTACCAGCATTTACAAAAGGATTACTCAGACCACCGGCAGATTGTGGTAATGTACGCTGCAGGAGCATATTCTTTAGTGTCTTCACATAATAATCAGCAGTTACAGTAAAGTGCTTCATTACTGTAAGGTCTAAACCAATATTCCACTGACGTGAAGTTTCCCAACTCAGATCAGGATTGGCAAACTGTAATAAGGCAAGACCCAAATTAGTAGTATTACCAAAATAAGCATTGGTACCATTAGTAGGATTGCTGTAACCGGACTGTGCATAGAATGCATCATAAGCATAGTTGTTACCGATGTTCTGGTTACCATTACCACCAATAGAAGCACGTAGCTTACCATAATCAATAAACTTAGCAGCAGACTGCATGAAGTTCTCCTTAGAAAATATCCATCCGGCAGAAACAGCGCCGAAATTACCCCACTGCTTATCACGTGCTTGTGAAAACCTTGAAGTACCATCCCGACGACCATTCAATTCTAAATAGTATCTATCCTCGTAGCTATAGTTAACACGCGCAAAGAAACCAGCCAATGCTAATTCTGAAGCACCTGCGTTATTATCGCGAACGCCAGAACCAAGGTTTAAGTATGGCTGATTAGGATTTACAAAGCCCTGACGTGAAGCACCGAAGAAATAATTGGTAAACAATTCACTCTGTCCGCCCACCAGTGCTTTGATGCTATGTGCGCCAAAACGCTTGCTGTATGTGGCCTGACCGAGATAAGTTGTGTACACGTTGTTGGTCCATGCTTCAGACAAACTGGTTGTACCAGGCCACGTGCCAATTAGGGAATAAGAAGAAGTGGCAAGGTTAGGCTGATAAATATTCGCATTTGTTACCCATGTCTTAGAGTATGGATTCGCAGTCTGACGACCCCAATATCCTTCAATCTCTAAACCTGAAATAGGTCTGAAATTAAACCCAAAACGTGTGAGCAAGGTATTACCGCGTACCACTGAATTACCGGTAGCTTCAGCCATGGCAATAGGGTTACGGTTGTTTGATTGCGCTGCGGTTCCATACATACCGGGGCCATATTTACCACCACCGATTGCAGGCAAACCAATGGCCTGGCGAATAATAAATTCAGCAGAACCAGTTGATGGGTTGGTGGTAATGCTGCTGGTATAAGCCAGTACACCTGAGAGTGTCAGCTTATCACTCACTTTGAATTCAGGATTCAAGCGCAGGTCATACTTATCAAAAGAACTGTTTTGAATCAAGCCCTGCTGCGTGAGATAAGTGAATGAACCAAATAAATTCATTTTATCACTCCCTGTATTCAACTGAACGTTGTGGTTCTGCATCACACCGCTATTGGTCAATACTTCCTTCAACCAATCTGTATCAATAATATCCAGATTGTTAGCAGGCTTGCCTTTGTAACTATCAATCAGACTCTGCGGGAAAACAAAAGCTGCTGGATTACCAGTTCTATTGCGCTCAGCCACATTGCTCAATTCCATGTGATCAATAGCGCTTACACGCTTAGGAATAGCTGTTGCTTGCTGCTTGGTAACAAAACCATTGTAAGAAACTTTCATTTGTCCGCCAGCGGCACGCTTGGTCTTCACAAGGATAACACCATTGCTGGCGCGGTTACCGTAGATAGAGGTAGACGCTGCATCTTTCAACAGCGTAATACTTTCAATAGCATTCGGATCAATCAAATCCAATGAGCCAACAGCCAAGCCATCCACCACAATCAATGGTGCATTACTACCAGAGATAGAGCCCTGACCACGAATAACAATGCTGGCACCATCAGCACCTGGGCGACCAGATTGTTGTTGTACTGTAACACCTGGTGCAAGACCTTGTAAAGCTTGGCTGGTGCTAGATACCTGACGACGATTCAATGCGGTGTTGTTCAGTGTTACAAGTGAACCGGTTAAGCTTGCTTTCTTCTGCGCACCGTAACCTACCACAACCACTTCACCTAATTCACCTGATGTTGGTTGTAAAGCAACATCTACTACATTACCGTTCACAGTTACCTCTTTGGAAGCAAAGCCGATACCGGTGAACAGCAATACAGCACCTTTCTCTGTAAGGATGCTATACTCACCAGTAGCACCGGTAGCAGCACCCGTTTTTTTGCCCTTGACCATCACAGATATGCCTTCAGCAGGACTACCTGTACCTGTACTGGTAACCTTACCAGACACTCTGATCTGTTGTGCAACTACCAGCTGAGCCATCAGCAGTAGTATACAGGACAAGAGTGATACTTTTTTCATACTTGTTTTGTTTTGGTTTAATATTTCAATTCAAATTGTCCTTGATGATTCACTGGCAATAATGCAAATGGATTCACCATTGCATCCAGTAGTACAGCAAATTGCAGTCTGGTAATAGGCACATCATTACGCCATTCACCAAAGCCCCAATTTTTCCATTGCACTGCTAATTGCACCTGCAACTTGTCAGCATCGCCCCAAGCCCATTCATTCTTCACTTGAAACTTTTGCGCAATAGCTTGAGTAATTGATAAAGCATCTTGAGCAGTTAGATTTCCTTTTGCAGCAATCGACTTATTTGTGAATGGTTTGATGTCTTCTGCTAAGCGATCTGACTGTATTGGTGAGTCGGGATAAAACCAAGTTTGATTAGCCCATGCATTTGGTTTACCTGTTCCGCGAAGTATACCTGTAGCACCAATACGTTGTACTGCAGCAAAATGCGGATGACCAATCTTTACATCATAGAATGGCATGATGTAAGCACCTTGATTCAATAACTGCGCCTGTACTTTTCTCACAGGAATTGCAGCAGCATCTTTTTTCTCTTGTACTGTGATAGCTGCAAGTGCACCTGCTGCCTGACCAATCATCATCACACATGGCTGCAAGCGAGTCGTGCCGTTTACAACATTCGATACACTAATCCCCTTTTCAGCAATAATCAACCCCTTTATTGCTTTTGGTATCAAAGACCCCAAAGGCACACTAAAAGATGGTACAGGATAGAAACCTAAATGCTGCGGCGCAGCAGGATTTTTACGATGGTGATGATCTATAGGATAGTCTCCAACAGCTATGCCTGTGCGATAAACAGGCATGCCATTGGAATAGGGGGATGCAATATGTTTGATATTAAAACGGACTAGTCCTTTTACCCTTCTTCCTTCACGGTGATAAGGCATCAAAGCCAAACGATCTGCAGTAGGAAATTCATCATCTGCCAAACCCAAATGTTTGAACCCTAGTTGATGCTGAATAAAATAGATAAAGCGCAAAGTCATTTGCTTTGCTTTTTCTAATTCTCTTTCGCGCGCTACATCATCTAATTTGACGATATTCAAGTAGATATCATTGCCATAGCCAGGCCAATTAAGCATATACTTTTTGTTGGGCAGTCTTCCATAGTCCAACATTTTCTTTGCATCTACATTCGGCGCAATTCTTCTCTTGTCCTTATAGTAATTAGTACATGCTCCATCAAATTCATCAGGATCATAACCAGCAGGTTTAACGATGGTGCAATCTACATTGGGGCCATAATCTTTAAGAATCGCTACATATGTGAGATCCTGAATGATATCATTCGTTTCAGGAACCTGCACATCTTCTCCTGTTTGTGACGATGCTTCCATACCTAAATCATAACCAGCACCTGCAGCTGCCAATACATCGCCTAACTCTGTAGCATCAATCACCTGTTTAGCCATTACACGAACCAGTTGATTACTCTGCAGGTTACGCAGTACTGCACCTTTCACACGTTGCTGTTCTTTGATAATGGAAACAAATCGATGGCGATATAGTACCGATAAATTGGGTAAAGCTTTCACCATCGACTTCACGATACTATCACCCACATGTGGTTCAAATTGTGTATTACTAACCCAGCCGGTTGCCACTTTATTCGGACCGCCATAGACTTTGTATAACGCTGCTCTAAACTCACCCCAAATACCTGAAGGCATATTATGGTTACCGTCAAATGCACTTACCCCGGCGGCAGTCATCATACCACCTAGCCAAACTGATTCTTCTGCTACAATAACTTTTACACCTAAACGTGCAGCCTGAATACCAGCAGCTGTTCCACCAACGCCGCCGCCAATGACCAACACATCTGTTTGTACAGTCTTTTGGGCGTAAACACAACCTGCAAAAGCTGTAGTGAGTATCAATATGAAAAGCAATCGTTTCAACAAGGCAAGCATTATTTGTTAGAGTTGTTTAAGTGTTTCTGATACCTGATATAAGGATCTTGGAATATGGAAGCAACCCTTCCACTTACCTCCTTTCAAAGGCAGTAAGACATCACCTTTTCGGTTGAGGTAACCAAACCACTCGCCATATTCGAGATCACGGAAGTGATGCCAGGTATATTCATGTAATTTTTCAAACCAAGGAATACAACGTGGATCGCGAGTTAACGCGTAGGCTTTTGCCAAAGCCACCAATGCTTCTACATGCACCCACCATAATTTTTGATCCCATTCCAATTGCTGAACAGGATATCCTTTCACATCCAAAAAATAAAAGATGCCACCATGTGCTTTATCCCAGCCCATTTCCAGAGTATCGAACATAATGTCTACAGCACGCTGAATTAAGGATGGATCATTCATGCGTTTACCTAAATCCATGATAAACCACATGGCTTCAATAGCATGACCAGGATTCAATACACGGCCTTCAAAACTGTCTGAGAAACGACCATCTGGCTGAACATTCTCAAGTACAACACCAAAATCTTTGTTGTAAAAAACCTCCATCACTTCGTGAATCACTTCTGGCACAAACTCGTTTACGCGATTGGCACCAATGATGTGCTCTAATTCCAATGAGAGGTTGCAGAGAATCATTGGCAGACTGAAATTCTTCAGCGGTCTAGTACCTGGATAAGCTTTGTTGTAAATGCCCTTTGTATTATCTCTTCTGCGTAGAATATTTTCGAAAGTAGTTAGTGCAATCTCTTTGTATTCATCTGAAGGCTGCACTTTATCTAATGCGGCAAAAGCCATTGTAGCAAAACAATCACTGAAAATATTGTATGGCTGAACCAAAGGCTTACCTGATCCTTCCAGAGAAAAATACCAATTGCCTGAAGCATCTCGTCCATACTGCTGCATGAATTTGGCACCATGCAAAGCCATATTTAACCATTCCTGATTTTGCGCCACATGATGGTACATATAACTAAAGCACCATACTTGTCGGCCCTGCAACCACATGAACTTATCAGTGTCGTACACATTACCAGCCCTATCCAGACAAGTAAAAAAGCCACCGTTCTTTTCGTCTTTGCTATTTTGAAGCCAAAAGGGAAGAATATTGTTGAGCAATTCCTCACGATACAACCCGGCATAGGCTTTCATAGCCTGACTGGGCGGCGCAATCGTTGTATTTGGTTGCATGAATCCTGGTTAAGTTTATAAAGGATTTAAGAATACCATTAGCAATATCTTAATTTTTTTATAATTAAAAGCATACTTTTTAAATTATTTTATTTTCTAAGCCAGTTTTGCGTTTCGTATGTATTGAAATCTACCTACCTTGTACAATCTTTTTAAGAATTTTTGAAAACTGCTATGCCCAAGCCCAAGGTTTTATCAGATGTCTTTAATGAAGAGAGCTCAACTGGTGTTGCGTTGAAAAACAAAACACTTAAAAAGCTGATATTCAATTTTTTAGATAAAACAGAAAGCAGTTCCATCACAGAGCTGAGTAAGGAGTTAAACATCAGTGTACCCAAAACCACCAGTTTGGTGAATGAACTGATAGAAGATGGGCTAATCAGCGATTATGGCAAGATAGACTCAACCGGTGGAAGAAAAGCCAGCATGTATGGGCTGGTACCAGAAGCCTGCTTTTTTCTCGGCGTTGATGTGAAGAAGTATTATGTGAACATCGGCCTGATGAATTTCAAAAAGCAATTGGTAACACAGAAAAACCGAATCCCATTTCGTTTGGAAAACACACCTGAGTCCTTGTCACAGCTCATTCAATTAATACAAGGCTTTATTAAAGAAGCTCCGGTGAAAAAGGATAAGGTGCTCAGCATGGGCATTAACTTGTCAGGCCGTATTAATCAAACCATTGGTTATAGCTATAGCTTTTTCCATTTCCAGGAAGAACCTTTATCGAGCTTTATCGAGAACAAGATTGGCATCAAAACCTATTTAGAGAACGACTCAAGAGCCATGGCCTACGGAGAGTTCATGTGTGGCGAAGTAAACACAGAGAAGAATGTACTCTTTGTGAACATGGACTATGGTATAGGTTTAGGAATCTTGATAGATGGAAAAGTCTATTATGGCAAATCTGGCTTTAGCGGCGAGTTTGGCCACATGCCATTTTTCGAAAATGAAATTATCTGTCACTGCGGCAAGAAAGGCTGTTTGGAAACAGAAGCTTCCGGAACTGCATTAATAAGAAGGTTTCGTGAAAAAATTGTTCAAGGCTCATCTTCTTCTGTAATCAAAAAAAACACATCCGTTGCCGACATCACACTGACAGATCTAATACAAGCTGCCAATACGGAAGACATGCTTTGCATCGAACTGCTTGCAGAGATTGGAGAAAAATTAGGTAAAGGCTTAGCCGTATTGATCAATGTATTCAATCCTGAACTGATTATTCTTGGAGGTACTTTATCAGAAACAGGCGATTACCTCAGGCTTCCAACCAAGAGCGCTATCAATAAATATTCTTTAAGCTTGGTGAATACTGACACGCAACTCAAGCTTTCTAAACTTGGCGAAAAAGCTGGTATTTTGGGCGCTTGTTTATTGGCAAGAAACAAGGTGTTGACCGTTTTCTAAACTTGAAAATTGATCGTATTAAACGAATAATTAAGCCACCATTTCAAGAGGCTTAATCTTTTGTCTTTAGAAACAAGCATTACTTACTGAAACACTATTTTTATCTGGATCGGGAGTTGAATGCCGACGCTTGGTCGGCACCAAGACAGTAGCTTCGCTGTTCGCCTTGGCCCAAGACCTTTAAAAACAAAAAAGAGTCTTCAAATGAAGACTCTTCTGTAGCAGTAAATTTTCCCTTTTCAAACCTTTTGAGCGAAACAATAAACCTCTCAAACCTATAACCACTCACCTCTTGGAGGACTACTAGCCAATCAATATTGAGACAATCTTGATTTCCAGGCATTGGTTGAAGCTAATTTTAGATTAGAAAAATATACCTAATAGAATAATTACCCCCTCTCTTTGAGATAATATTTTGGAGAGAAATCATGGTATTCAAAATATTCACAATAAAACAATATCCAGGAAATAGACAAATGATACACGCAACGTACTCTTTCAAAATATCTGGCACCCACCATGACAGAACTTTTTATTACACGTATCGTTCGATTCCGCGATTTTAATGCTTTAGAGCAATTTATTGTTGGTTTCTTGAACAGACTTGACAAGGCAGAGTCTACTGAGCACCGAAAAATACCTAAATCAATCTACGATCATTTACAAAGGCTTAGACCCTTTGATTATCTACCAGAAGAATGGGCAAATATTACTGAAGCAAAAGTTATTATTTACCGAACCTGGGTAGCAGACACTACACCTATGCAAACTGCTTAGCAAATTCTTCTGCAAGGCCAAAAGACAAAGTCATACCTGCCCCCCCCAACCCATTAATAACCCATACATCTTTATCAACCTCTTGCACTAGCTCAGTAGCTCCGTTAGTCATTTTTGGATAAACTCCATTCCAAGTTTGTATTACACGCCAATCATCAATAATTGCTATTTTTTTTAAAAAATCAAGTATTAATTCATTGATTGCCGCTTTATCGAAGGGATCAAAATCTTTGCCATACTCATGACTGTCGCCAACAGTTAACTCGCCAAGATGGTTCTGGCAAGCCATAACATGTATTCCGTGTGCAATATATGCAGGGTATTCTAGCTCGTAAACTTCTTTCAATAAAGGCAGGGATTGCGCTACCCCGAAGCTTTTATAGTGTATTAAAGATAAGCCACCGCAAATAGCTGGGCCAAATCGATGATTAGATTGTTGCGCAACCAAACGTAACATTTGCAATTTACATTTAGTAAGATGCTGTGCATATACGTGTGGGAATAATAACTCCAAATCGGCTCCGCTACAAATACAAACCATATCTGTATCAACACGCTTACTACCAACCATCACAAACCCAGAATATGCTTCTGTAACAAGCTGATTAAATTTAAACTCAACCCCATACTCTCTCTCTAAAAAAGCAGGCAGAGACCTAATTACATTTCTCGACTCAACTATCACCTCTTCCTCGCTCCAAATTGCGCCTAAAGCATTTTGAGTATTGACATTAGGAAAATTAGTTTTCAATTGGTCTTTCTCAACCCAATGTATTTTTCTTTCACGCTCATATGCCCCAACAATTTCTTTCATCACCTCTACCTCAAGTACTGATTGTGCAACATGTAAGCTACCAGCCTCCTCAAACCAACTATTAGTAGAAATACATACATCTTTCCATATGCTTCTCGATCTTGTAGCGCGATCATATAGTTTCCCCGATGGCTGTCCGATAGGCCAAACCATCCCGAAATTTCTAATAGAAGCCCCGACAGAAAAATCGCTTTTCTCATATACCGTTACTTTCCATCCTAACTCAGCAAGTGCTTTTGCCGTCGCCAGTCCAACGATTCCTGCACCGACTATTACTGCATTATTTGCCATACGTTAAAGTTTTATACTTTTTTACAAACCCTCTTAATGTAAAATAGACAAGCATTATTCCAACAACTCCCCCAAAATAAAATGCCTTAATAAAAAAATCAAGCCAATCAATTTGCCAATTCGCGTACTCCTTTATTATTAATACTACAATAGTGCCTAGATATCCAAATGCATCAGCTATATACATTACAAATCCTACATTCCCATTAATGGTGTATGTCGCAAGCATTCGCTCATAATAGAGACAATTTTTTGCAACATACCCTAAGTAAAGACCAGTGGTTGCAAGTATCATCCAGAAAATTGTACCGATCAAGCCTATTTGAAATAAAAAAGTGGAAATCAGGCTAATTGAAAATCCTATAACAACTAAAATGTGTATGCCTACAAAAGCCCTGAAGTTATTTCTAATTAGAAAGAAAAGAGAAATTACACCGATAACTATTACTGATGTGATCGTACTAATATTCGTGAAAATTAAAGCATTACCGCTATGTCCGGTTTCAATCCACAATTCAGCTGCAAAATCTTCGCAAAAATCCCTTAGTGCGGTTAATATAGCGTACGTGATTACAGCAGGTATTATCAACAAACCAAACTGTTGCAAGAAATGCTTCCGTTGATCTTTTGCCATCGGCTTTCTTTCAGTTCGATGTTCAATATCAACATCATTTGGTGGAGGAGATTTACTCAAGAAATATGTAAAAATTAATAGTGGTAACATAAAAACACATCCTGCCATGAAAGGCATCCACCAATGATCTACTTTAACATAGTTTAATAACCAACTACCTACTGTTTTTGCAAAGCCTGATGAAAAAATAAAACTAACAGACAAGAAAGCCCCCATAAAATCTGTCATCTTTCTTCCTTCCAAGTATCCAAATACTAGACCCCAGATCATCCCCAATGGCAGTCCGTTAAGGAACATACAGATAAACTTATACTCAAATGCAACAATAGCAAAACCTAGAAGCGTAATCCAACCCGTAGTAACGAGTAATAGAATAAAGAATGGTCTTTGATGCGCTTTCATTTCAGCGATCACCTTTATTCCAATAAACTTACTCAGCATGTATCCTAATACCTGGGCAGTAACCAAGACAACTTTATAAGAGATACCAAATTGCTCCAGCCCATCATATGATGAAGCAGTATAAGGTTTTCTCATGCCATACATAGCAGTATATACCATAAAAGCAGAAAATGCCATATAGCTAACTAGCAACGCTCCCTCTAGCCGACCTCTCATTGTTGTATTAAGCAACATTTTAATTATACTGCTCTATAATCGCAACAAGCTCCTGCATATGATCGATAATAAAATCTGGCTTAAACTGCTCCAAATCAGCCCGACTATACGTACCCGTTGTTACTGATACAACCTTGCCGCATCCAGCGTTTTTTCCCTCCATAACATCAACTTCGGTATCTCCTACCTTAATACAGGTAGCCACATTAGCGATACCCAACTTATCCATAAGCTTTTGAATCATATAAGGAGCTGGCCTTCCTGCAATAACTTCATCGCTACAAACAACTGCCTTGGCATAATTATCCTGATTCCAACCAAGCTTGGCCAGTACCACATCAGTAATTTCCCTTGTAAACCCAGTATTAAATCCAAAGGCAATTCCATGCTGCTGAAGCCATTTAAAGGTCTCAATTACACCTGGTAATGGCTGAAGTGCAACACTTGCGTATACAGCTTTCATTTCAGTGGTAAACCTGTCATGAACTTCTAAGAGCTTTTGATTATTCCAAGAAAGCCCATGCTCATCTGCTATTATCTTTATCGCTTCTATTTTTTTGAAGCCCATGACTGAATCAGTCTCTTCATCCTTAAGAGCAATACCAAAGGCTTTAAAAGCATTGATAAATGCAACTTTCACAAATCCATCATCTGTAACGGTTGTACCTGCAATATCGAAGAAAACAGCATTTACTTTCATGATAACTGATTTTGTATGTGTCTAATAATCATTAATCGATATTGCTCCATATCCGGAATACCGATACTTGTATTTTTTCCTTGGTCATCCCATCTTCTTATAGCAATATATTTGTCCGCAAGAGGATCTTGTTCGAATACAATCGCTTCTTCTTGTGACATAATCCCACCTTGAAATGCAAGCGTCTCTTTACTGGCTGTAGAGAGTAGGTTATAATAATCAGGAAACTTAAAAGTGAGATAACGTTTTGCTTCAACATGAGAAGCAACCATTTTAGCAAGACTTTCAGAAAATCCTCTTTCTTTCAAAAACTGATAACCAATTGTCTCATGATCTACAACGCCAAACGCATCCATTCTTTCTACTGGCATTATGTGCTCACATAAATGACCAATATCATGCAATAAGGCTGCGAGAATAGTTTCTTCATCAAAGCCCTCTGCCTCAGCCAGCATAGCACATTGAGTCATATGCTGGATCTGAGAAACCGCTTCACCTATGTAATCATCATTACCATGCTCAATAAACAACTGAATAATCTCTTCAGCAACTGATTCTGGTGTATGCATATTTTTTAGTTAATTTGAAATTTCACTGAAAGACCCAATGATCTACCTTGACCATTTATACCTGACCCGTGAATTCTGTAATCACTATTGCCAATATTGTATAAAGCAGCTTGTAGTAGGATGTTTTTAATTTGCTTAATAACAAATAGATTCGATAGAACCCAGCCCGGTGTACCCCCGGTCGGAATTCGATTATCCTCTTTGTCCCCCTGCGCCAATCTATCTTGCTTTGCTGCAGCCTGACATACCAATTGTATGTCAACACCTCTGCTGCTAATTTTTACAAAAGCATTTCCAAACAATGGTGGAATTCTTCTTAAAGGTTCATTTCTTGTCTGATTCTGCCCGTAAGTATAAGTAATGCTCGAGCCAATTTGTAACCCCTTTAAAAAAGTAAAATTCATTTGAGCCTCTGCCCCAATGATATAAGCCTGCTCAATGTTTTCTTTCCGATATACGGGGTAACTATTAATACTGTCTTTACCTACCCTAACTCTGGCAATCATATCTTTCAGCTCCATTTGAAAAGCCGAAAATTGAAATCTTGATTTTTTTGAAACCATTCTAAACCCTACCTCTACATGTAATGCATGTTCTGGCTGTAGTTTGGTAGATGGTAATTCATATCTAAAATCAACAATTCCTAAAGAGCCCAAATCATCAATATTCGGCGCTCTATATCCATTTCCAATATTTGCAAAAAAGCTACTCTGTTGGTTAAATTGATATGAGAATGCTAAATTGGCTACGAGCGCATTTGGAGTAACGCGCACTTTACCTAGGGTTGAATCAAATAACTGAAGAAAAAATTGATTCGCTCGTAATCCTGCATGCAACACGAGCTTTCTTAACTTTAATTGATGCAGACTGTAGATGGAGATGCTTTCGCTACTTGCATTATCTGGATACAAACCACGTAGTGACTTATTTCCTGCTGAAGAATAGTCAGCTCTGTCACTTCGCACTTTATCAGCATAATATTCTACTCCTGAATTAGCAGACCAGATTCCCTTTACTGACTCGGCAACAAGTGTAAGACCCGAAGTAGTAACCACATCATTTTCCCTTCTAGTTATTATTGAATTCTTTTTGGCCGACTCTCTGATTTCGTTGGATTTTTGAAAAGAAGCTGTAAACGTCAGTTTATGTAACAATAAATGATTAAAGCTTGACTCTGTTCTTATATACTGCAGACTTCTTTCTTGTAAAGCATGATGATTTCTAGCAAAATTTTCTAATACGAGTTTATGGTATACTGGTACTTCTGTCTGACGCAAGTGCTGAAAACCATAAGTAAATAAGGTTTTATTAGCTAGTTTGATCCGCATTGTGCCATCAATCCCAGTTTCATCATAGCCAGATGGATACTGCCTGCCCGTTATATCACCCCCAATTAAATCACCAAATGCCCTTTTAGTAAGTCCAACTTGGAAAGCCAATCGCTTAGATGAATATTGCATTTCTGAGCGGAAACTTTGCTCCATAGAACTCGAGAGTAGTCTTGCCTGAACAGAACCACCCCATTTTCGCTTTTCAGCAAAAACAGGTAAGCGTGTAAATAACTGAAGAACACCACCAAGTGCATCAGAACCATATTGAACAGAACCTGTACCTTTTGCAAGCTCAATTCTGTCAACTTGAAATATATCAACTGTATTTAGGTATTGGTTAGGCCCATAACGATATGTTGTATTGTTCAAACGAATTCCATCCATCATGATTAAGACCTGATTACCTGTTAGCCCTTTAATAAAGGGCGACCCTCCACCATGATTGGTTTTTTGCACAAATACACCTGGCATCATCATTAAAGCTTCAGGGCTTGTTCTTGGTGCAAATAATGCAAGATCAGCTTGCCTTAATGATGCTACATGATAGGGCTGCAGATTTTCATCTAAAGCAGTACGCGTAGCTGTAACAGTTACTGTTTGCAGCATAGCATAATTACTATCAGCCAAATTCAGCGTATCTGATAAAGCCCTCTGACCATAGCCGCAGACTAGCATCAGTAGAAAAAAGCAGATGAAACTACTTTGCCGCATTAATCACGGTCTGTTTTGGTATTCAAAAAAGCACTTCTTCTTGGTGCAGGCATAGCACTATTTTCTCCTTTTACTGCTTTCCAAATAACCTCACTAAAAACGAGATCTGGTATTTGATCTTCCTTACTAAAATCAAAGGTTTCACTAAGCTTTGCACTTGGGGTAACCTTGACGTTCTTATCATTCAAATTGATAAGCGCTGGAAGATGATCGAACCCTTTTTGATTAGGAGATTTATCAAAACAGCGCCACATAGATTCTGCAGCTGCATCATACTGGCTCATTGGAGGCAGTCCAAGAATTAACTCAATAGTGCGTAACATAGAAGACGTGGAATACATGGTATGATCCACAAAGTTTCTTTTGACAAAACCACCTGCCACATAGGCTGTTGTTCTGTGTGCATCAACATGGTCTGGGCCATTTTGAGCATCATCTTCAACAATAAATACAACAGATTCTTTCCAGATAGCACTCTTTGACAAATAGTCGACAAACATCCCAACTGCAAGATCATTATCTGCTACATGCGCAAATGGTGTTGGCCTGCCAATCCTTAATCCCTCAGTGTGGTCATTGATAAATCGCAAAGAGTTAAATCTTGGAACTGCATTAATCGCTAACAATGAATCAAACTCCCGCTTCCACTGAAAAAATCTGGTTGTATCTCTTACACTTTCATCCCAGCTGGTGAAGTAGGGGCAAAAATGGTTTTCCAATACTGGAATATTGGCTTTATAATCATCAGCAAACTCACCATAGGTTCGGTAAGAAATACCAGCTCTTTTACAAAAATCCCATATAAATCCTTTCTTGGGATTAGCAATGGCCCTGTTACCTTCCGCATCATAAGATCCGCCTCTGCCACCATAACTGGTAGGCCAGGTTTTTTCCAAATAATCATTTGCATTTGCAGCGGTGCTCCAGTTGTGACCATCTGCACTCACCTCACCATCAACATAGAAATTATCTAAGAGCACAAACTCTTCTGCAAGCTTATGTTGATTCGGGGTTACTTTTCTACCAAACAACAACAAACTGGTATCTCCATTACCACCGGGTAAATCGCTCAGTACCTGATCATACGTTCTATTCTCTTTGATGATATAGAATACATATTTGATAGGCGAAGGCTGACCAACCTTCATTGGGATAGGATTGCCAACTTCTCCATTTGCATTCAACTCTCTAGCCTTACTATAGGGTGTATTCTTATATACCTGCTTAGAATATAAAGCTAATGTTTGCTCATTAGGCTCCGAGATGATACTCATCGTACCTTTAAATAAGCCGCCGATGTATTGAACTTCCTGTATTTTATTGGGATCTCCCTTCTGATAGACTACTTCCTCCCTTTTTCTTACCGGATTAGGGCCATAAGGGTTGGCCAATGATGTAAATCCTTTCCCATTCGCTACCCATATTTTTTTACCAATCAGCTTAACATTGGTTGGATACCAGCCAACTGGGATAAAGCCTTTTGATTGGCTGAACCCCTTTTTTGTTACATCATAAACAGCCAAACAGTTATTATCAGCATTGGCGATGTATAGGGTTTTTTCATCAGATGACAATGCCAGTCCATTACTTGCAGACCCAACAGGTGCCTCGGGAAATAAGGCTGCATTTAAAACTTCAATCACTTTTTGAGAGACCACATCAATAACCGAAATACTATTGTCATTTGCATTAGCTACATACAAGATGTCTCCCTTTTTATTTAGTAAAAGTTCGTTAGGATTATCACCTACAGGTACAGTATTTGTCAGACTTAGGTTTTGGGTATTAAAGAAGAGTACTTGATCTCCACCCCAAAGTGAGATATAGAGTGTTTTATTATCAGGAGAAAGCACACATGCATATGCCTCAGCGCCAAGTACAATTTTTTGAGATACAGATTTCGTTTTTAAATCAAGCACATATAGACTATTGTCTTCTTTTGTAACTACATATAGTTTACCCGACACTTCATCCAAGGCTATTCCAGAAGGAGAAATCTTCTCAGGCCATTTCTTTCCCAGCTTAATAGAGTCTTTCAATAAAAACTTATCCTGCTGAATGTTATATTCCAAAACCCAGTTATCATTACCACCACTTGCATAAACCGTTCTGCCATCTTTGGTCATAGCTAATCCATACCAGGATTTAGGAATTACTACCGAGTGAAGCAATTTTTCATTTGTCACATCAATTAGCTGCAGACTCTGAACGCTTTGTCCATTATTGGTTACAACAAGTCTCTTTTGATCGGATGAAACAACCATATTCAAGGGCAGATCTCCCAAAGGAATCGACTTACCTGCAGGAGACAATGACCATCCATTGGGTAATTTGACTGTTCCTGTTTTGGCAGATTGACTGGATTGCTTATTTACTTTATTCTGAGCGAATCCTACCTGAAAGCTGAATAAACAAACACTGCTGGCTAATACAGCCTGAAGGAAAAATTTCATAAGATTGTTTTAAGGGTCTATTAAGTTAAAACTTTATTGCGTCAGCTATAGGATGGTTTGCGACAAATTTCTTTCCTAATAATTGGGCTATTGTAGCAGCAACCTGTTTCTGATAAAGTTGACCAGGCTGCTTAATTTCTCCTTTGGCAGGAACGCCGGAACCTAAGGCTGCAATCCATATTTCTCCTGCTTCTTTAATCTTTTGTCCATGATGTCGCCAATCGTCTTTGCGAATATCACCTCTACCATGATCAGTTGTAATAATTAATGTGGTCTTACCTCTATACACTGGATCAGCCTGCACAATATTCCATAAATCAGCAATCATTCTGTCTTCAGCATAAGCTGCTTTAATATATTGATCATATAAACCGGCATGTGCAAAATCATCTGTTTCATCAAAAGCGATATACAGCACATCGGGCTTGTATGCTTTCAAATACTCTCTTGCAGCGAAGTATGTAAAGATATCAGGCCTAACCCCTATTGGACGTGTAGTGAGGTATTGCATTTCATTGATGAGTTTCAACTCAGGTTGCGGGAAAAGCAAGTAATCAGCATCTGCATTAACGTAAATACCACTTCGCTGTTTATTCAGTATATAAGGGAAAACATCCCATGTAGCAAATGCAGCAATCTTACCCCTGTGCTCAGGCTGAGTATTTAAAAACTCAAGTACATTGGTATTTAAATTCCACCGCTTATCGTTTGAATTAACCAATGTATCTGGATAACCAGTAAATATTTCATTATAACCAGGATAAGAAAACTTATAAGGATTAGCATTATCTACATTATTACCATATTGCCTATTACCAAGCAACTGACCTTGCGCTGCAATCGTTCCCCATAAAAAAGGAAACAACTTTTTTCTTCTCTCCATAACATCTATGTGCCAGAATTGCTTTGCTAGACCAGCACTGTCTTTAGTGTACTTTTTTTCAGCGAGCAGTGCCGAATCTATCCCTCCAAACACTTCCTGCCAACGCATACCGTCGAGCGTAATGACAATCACTTTTTCTGATTGCTTCTGCCCAAGACCAATATTTGCAGATATAATCAGGAAGAACAATAAAAGTTTTTTCATGATTTAATTTTTAAAAGGCAGAGTCCCTTTCGGGGCTCTACCTTTTCGAAAACTACTGTTTATGAGAAAAGTGAACCAATTCTGGAACCATGTTGTAATGCCACCATGGTTATATAGATGCCCAACGTAGAAACGACAGGCCAAATTTTGCAAGTGAGAAAAACTATTTAATTAACCACATTAGTCCGTTCAGGTCGTCATTATTGAAACCTTGTTTAGTTAATGCAGCTTTCCAGTTTGCATTATTAACATTCTGCTCCGCAGTAGCGTAAGCCCAACGCTTTGGCAATACACCACCATTGCCTATACCTACACCACCTGTCAGTGTGGGGAACCCAGTTCTACGGAAGTTGAAATATGGCTCCCAGCCTGAGTTCTGAAACATGGCGATATATTTCTGCGTAACTATCTTAGAAAGATCAGCAGATAAATTTCCTTCAAGTTGAACTGATGTCTGAGTCATATAATTAGACTCACTGTAAGTAAAACTTGCTGATGTGTAATCTGCTAGATTTGTAGGACTACCAGAACGTAAATAATACGCTGTATTATTTCCATTTACAATTCCGTAAAAATTCACAGATGCGCGAATACCATTCTGGTACCATGTATTTACATTACCACTTGCCCAACCACGCGCGATTCCTTCAGCAATATTGAAGCACATTTCAGGATAACCAACAATGATGAAATCTTCAGCAGTAAAAGTTCTGTAATAGCGATACCTGTTAATCATTGAAATTCTACCAGCGATTGCATCAGCTTCCATTTGGCTCTGATTCTGACCAATTGGCGCACCTACAAAACTTCTGAAATCAGTCAAAGAGTAGCCATTGTCTGTGGCAATTTTCCACGCTGGATCACAAGTAACCAAAACTCTTGGATCATTGATTTGCGTACAGGCTTTAACATAGGCTTCAGCCATATTCAAACGCAATGCATCAAAACCGAAATTGCTTGGATTAAACGGGTACCTGTTGATGGTTGCATTGTAGACATATCTCAGGTTGTCTCCCATACCAGTAAAAATCGGAAATGATGCTGGAGCAGCTATGGTCTCTGAAAATCGCTGCTTTACCTTCAAGTCAGCATCATTTTCATGTTTGCTTAGCGCCACCAATACCCTTAACTTAAATGAGTTAACCAACTTGCGCCATTTCGTAAAATCATTTCCATAATAAATATCTACACCTGCTGGAAAAGCATCAACGATTGTATAAGTTGCGAACTCAGTATTTGCCTCTTCTAACCACTTTAATACTTGAACAAAAACGGCCTTCTGATCATCATATTTAGGGGCAAAAATTCCAGTCGTACCCTTAATCGCCTCTGTCATAGGCACATCCCCCATCAAAGAAGTAAGATGATAGAAATAATAAGCCTTTAAGAATTTAGCTACTGAAGCATAAGGGTTGATGTCCTTAGCGCCAGACTTCTTGGCTTCATCTTCCATCTGCATGATGTTCTTAAGCTGAGCAGTATAGACACCAAATGGTCCATTACTCCAACTATAAGCATTATCACCATAGTATTGATAGTTACGACAGTAGTATTGATTATATCTTGCAACTGCACCCCAAGGTTCAACTCCGCCTAAACCACCAGCTAAATCATTGAGCTGCTTAGTTAAAATCAGAGAGGCAGGCACAGATGTTGGACGGTTTGGATTAATCTGTAAATCTTCGAATTTCTTACTACAAGAAGCCAATGCTACAAGCAGTAATGCGAAGATGTATATACGAGTACTTTTCATAAATGTTAGATTGAATTATTTAGAAAGTAAGATTGAGGTTAAAACCAAATCTGCTGGTTGATGGTGACTGTATATCACTTCCGGCTTGTTGCGTAAATTGATCAGGATCCACATCCTTCAAATCCGGATTGAAGAATAAGAACACATTTCTAGCTACAAGCGAAACATTTGCACCTTTAATAAATGAAACCTTACTTAAAGCTTTTGCTGGGAAATTATAGGTTAATGTTACTTCACGAAGTTTTGTAAAGGTTTTATCCATATACATCAGCTCGGTATTTGTACCATTTGCAACACGGCTTAAATACTGCTGAACAGTTGTTGTTTTTGTATTAGGCACTACTGTTAGCTTATCAAAGTTCAAAATATCACCTGTTACTGGATCAAGCTGAATCTGTCCACCTGTAAGTGTTATTCCTCTACCTACAAAAGTTCCACCCTTCACATCATTCTCACGATGTACACCAAACTCTCCAGTCACTGTATAAGCATGTCTACCACCAGAAACGGTTCTTCTTCTGATTTGATTCCACAAAACACCACCCACAATACCATCAACCTGTACAGACAATCTGAAATTACCATAGCTTAACGAGTTGGTAAGACCCCATGTGAACTTTGGATCTGCATTACCCATATATCTTCTCGCATTAGGACCACCTGTAGCATCACTAAAACGCATCAATAATCCATCGGTACCATGTACATACTCACCTTTTGGTGTTCTAACGAAACCTGGTACATACACTCCATCAACACGATCGCCATTTTTAATCCAAATACTTGGGTTAGGATTGTTAATCCATACACGCTTGAAAGAACCAACTGTACCCAATACTTCCCAATTAAACTTTCTTGTTTTAACTGGTGTTCCGCTCACCACTAATTCAAAACCTGTATTCTTATAGCTACCTTGGTTAACATTAAAGGAAGTATATCCTGTTGATGACGAAATAGACTTACGCACTAACAATTCAGAAACACTTCTGTAGTATGTGAAATCAAATCCAAGGCGATTTTTCAACACTTTCACTTCTGCACCCAACTCCATCGTTTTCCTGTTATCAGCAATGATATTGGGATCATTCAACACATCTGTAAAAGCGGCACCCAACGCATTGTTATAACCATTAGAAAGCGAATAGGTGGCAGGACCAAATTCATATGCTGTCATACCGTAAGGAGATTGATAATTGTCTCCGTAGCCCAAAGGATTACCTACACCTGGCCCCCAAGGACCAACAGTTGAAAAGGTTCTCGGGTTTCTACCAGTTGCATATGAGCCCTTTACTTTTGCGAAAGATATCGGGCGTGGCATCTGTACAAAATCAGAGATCACTGAACTACCACCAATAGAATAATAAGTATAAGCATTATTAGCAATTGGCAGATTTGAGTGCTTATCAACACGACCTGTAGTAGAAATTGTAGCATACTTTCCAAGACCAAAGTCGAAAGAATAATATCCACTCAGAATCAATTGCTGAGCCTGCCAGTTTGCAGTAAGCGGTCTGTTTAAAGTATTAGAAAGGCTATAAACACCTGGAACAGTTAAATAATCAGTACTAGCCCAAGTACTATTGTATCTTGAATTAGCAGCATTACCACCCATCATGGCATCTAATTGCAAGAAGTTGGTGATTCGGTTATTATATTTTACCTGCACTTCGTTATTACTCTCAAAAAATTGTCTGTTATCTTCTCTATAATCACCCTTACGATCATCTCTTCCGTAAGAACCAGCACTATAAGGCATTTTTTCAGTACGCAATAAACCATAAGTACTAATACCTGGACGGAACATTAACTCGAAGTGTGGTGCAAATTTGTAGTTCAAGGCAATGTATCCATAGATATCATTCTTATAATGACCACGCAACCACTCATTCACCATGAAATATGGGTTATTATATCGCTGGTATTCTGCATATTTCTGCTGAATGCCCACTTTACCTGTTTGCCAGTAATCACGCATTTGTCTTACATCCCAGTCACTTCCAGCCCAGATTGACATGTTATAGATCAAACTGTTAGGTCCATAGTTTACATCTGGGAAATTTTTGGAATACTGTCTGCTATAATTGATGTTGGCACTCAGCTTCACTTTAGGTGAGAACTGAAACCCAGCTGCCATATTGAAATTAGTAATGTTCAGATCCATGTTAGGAATAATGGCTTTTTGGTAAGAATGGCCAAGACCGAAACGCAGATCATATTTTTCATTTGAAGAAGAAACAGCTATGTGGTTATTAGATAATAAACCTGTTTGCAGGAAATTCTGCAAGTTGTCTTTACCACGTGCTAACCATGGTGTAGGGATGATATTTCCTGTATATGTTGAACCATCAGGAAAAGTAGTCGTATACGTTCTTGTTAGATCAACAACGCCGTCATATTGTGGGAGAGGCTGTCCATTGAATTTAGGTCCCCAGATATCGTAGTCATTGTCATTTACACCGCCGCCGAGACCATTTCTGAAAGCATATTTACCGTTTGAACCTGGACCATACTCATGCTGTAATTTGGGCATAGCTAAAAAACCTGCCTCAAACATGGTACTGCTATTGAATTCTACAGAATATCCACGCTTGTCTTTTGTTCCTTTTTTGGTGTTTATGATGATTACACCATCACGACCATTAGAACCATATAATGAAGCCGCAGTCTGGCCTTTAAGGAATGAATAACTCTCAATATCGTCAGGAGATATATTCCAAGTATCAGTTTTGATAGGTACACCATCAACCACAAACAGAATATTACCTTCTCCTCTAAAATTGATGGAAGGCTGACGCAGCATCTCGCTATTTACGTTTACAACAAGTCCTGCAACCTTACCCTTAAGGCTATTAATTGGATTTGGCTCACGTGCTTTCACCAAATCTGCAGTCTTAACTTCTTGAATAGCATAGCTAATCTTTTTAGCTTCTTTTTTGATACCAAGTGCTGTTACTACAACTTCTGACAGGTCTGCTGAACTTCTTTGCAACTGAATAAGCTGACCATTATCAGCATTTGATACATACTCACCATAGCCTACATAAGAAACAACTATCTGATCTTTATCATCGGCTTCAATTTTATAAAAGCCATCATTACCAGTTAATACTTTAACGCCAGTCTTCTTGTTGATGACTACTGCGCCTGAAACTGGCTGAGCATTGTCACCTGTCACCTTCCCTGTAATAATTTTTTGTGCATTAACATTTCCGGGCAAAATCATTGATGCTCCTATCAGCAAGGTCACAATGATTGCATGTAGCGTTTTGGTTGCCATAAGCTTGCTTTGATTTTAGGTCGCTAAAGTCAAAGCCTTATGTGAAGCAATTGTTGTTGGATAGTTAAAGAATTGTCATTCTAATATGAAATAACTATAAAGCAGAGAATGATAATAATTAGTTTAAGTTTAATTCATTTAATCAGAAAATAATTGCGCGCGTGCACGCGCGTGTGGTTTTTTCTGTAATTAATTGTTACGGTTATATTATCAGATGTTTAAATAAACATCATCGGCAATAGAATCGTATTAGGTTCATAGATAAAAGCAATGATTCAACACGTATTAAGATCTCTGAGTTTTAAAAAATACAAAAGGAAGTCAAATCGAAAAACTATTCGCTATACCTAGTATAGTTATTTGTAGAGAGGAATATATTTATTTCATTTACATTGATATAAATAACAATTCTAATTCTTTAAAAAAGTACTTGTCTGAATTTCTATTTTAGTACACTGTCAACAATATACAAAAGCCCCCATTACTGGGGGCCTAATCCGTTGTTTTTGAAAATAAGTATTATTTTCTGAGACAATAGTGTAGCGGTAAATTTTCCCTTTTCGAACCTTTTGAGTGAGATGAACAAGTTCTCTGGCATATAATATGCAAAATAATCATAATATTAAATTTCCTCATACTATCTTACCCAAAACAGAATCTTTCTATCTTCAACATTGATGCATCAGATCATCTATATCAAAAATATGGTTTGCCAGCGCTGTATCATGGCAGTAAAGCAGGTATTGACTGCTTTAGAAATCGTACCCAATCATGTAGGCATGGGTGAAATTGAGCTCAAAGAGCCACTTACCGCATCTGAGCTAGATAAATTAGCTAAAGCATTGCTCCCAATTGGCTTTGAACTACTCGATGATCAAAAGCAGCAGCTTATCGAAAAATTAAAGTCTTCCCTCATTCAAAAAGTACAATCAGGGGACATAGAAGAGCATTTCAGCATTAGCGAGTACCTAAGTAGCATGCTTCTCAAAGAATACAGTTCTATATCAAAACTATTTTCTCAGGTAGAAGGCATTACAATTGAACAATTCTTCATTCAGCAAAAAGTAGAGAAAGTCAAAGAGTTACTAATCTATAGAGAATTGACCCTGAATGAGATATCATACCAACTTGGTTATAGCAGTGTGGCTCATTTATCTGCACAGTTTAAAAAAGTAACAGGATTCACCCCTTCTGCCTTTAAAAAGAATGGCGGTACTAGAAAATCTTTAGATCAGCTCTAGCAAATAAGTATAAGTCTTTCCCATCATAGTATAATAACCAGTTAGACAGCACAACTGAGCTTTGTCTAAAAATAAATACTATGACACATACTTATCAAATCACTGGAATGACCTGTGCTTCTTGTGAAGCAAAAGTGCGGAGTAGCCTGCTTCTTATACCAGATCTTACCGAGGTCATCGTTTCAAGGGAAAACCAAACAGCAATCATCACAATGGAAAAGCACATCCCGCTACACCAATTACAAAATTCCTTAGATAACAAGTATACCATCAGTGCCCTACACCACATTGAATCAGTTGAGCAGACCAAAAACTGGTTATCAACCTACAAACCTGTTTTACTGATCTTTGCTTATTTATTAGGCATAACATTGATTATTGAATGGAACAATCCAGTTTTCTCATCAATGCGACTCATGAACAATTTCATGGGTGGCTTTTTTCTGATTTTCTCATTTTTTAAAATTTTAAATCTAAAAGGATTTGCTGAAAGCTATAGTATGTATGATGTACTAGCGAAAAAATGGAATAATTGGGCTTATGTATATGCTTTTATTGAACTAATACTAGGCATCTGCTTTATCAGTGGTTTCCAACCTTTCATCACCAATGCAGTTACATTAATTGTCATGAGCCTAAGCATTATTGGCGTTTTACAAACTGTACTTAACAAAAGAAAAATCCAATGTGCCTGCCTTGGAGATGTTTTTAACTTGCCTATGAGTACAATCACCATCATAGAAGATGGGCTGATGATTTTGATGAGCGGAGTAATGATAATGAGCATACCAAGTTGACAACCAACACTTTTACCATTTACCAACTTCCACGCTAACACACTCTGAAAAAATAAGACTATTTTTACTTTGGTAGTCATGAAAAAGATTCTGGTAGCCATATTAGCCTTTTTTTACCTTGCCACCTCTACAGGTGCTACGGTACATATGCATTATTGTATGGGCAAACTGGCAAACAGCAGCTTGATGCATGACGATGATGCAACCTGCAGCAAATGCGGCATGAAGAAGGACAATGAGAAAAGTAATGGCTGCTGCAAGGACGAACAAAAGTTTATCAAGAACGATAAAGACCAAAAAAACGTCACTTCAATAGTCTTTCTGTTCAATTTAGTTATTCAGGACTGTACAAATACAGCAATTCCCTTAGTCAACATAGCCTCTCAACCGCTAATAGAGGAATACCCGGTTAGTAATGCGCCTCCTCGAACGGGCAAAACAGCCATCTACATTCAAAAACGCACTTTCCTGATTTAAACGAACGCTCTGTTTCTAATAACCAGACATTACCTGTCGGGCTATTGGCACTTGTGCACGCTTCTCTAAGCATTTTCTCATTTCTAAAATCAATAAAATGAACACAATCAAATTACTGCTCATAGCAGTATGTACCACTTTTTCAATCTCAGTAATCGGACAGGACAAAACCGAATCATTTAAGGTTTATGGTAACTGCGGTATGTGTAAAAAACGCGTTGAAACAGCTGCAAAGCTGGATGGTGTCAGCAGTGCTGTTTGGGATGTTGATACTAAAATGATGACCGTAACATATAAAGAATCTACAACTAATAAAGAGGCCATACAAAAGAAAATTGCATCAGTTGGACACGATACAGAATTGTTTTCCGCAGACGATAAAGTATATAAAAAGTTACCAGGATGCTGCTTATATGAAAGAAAACCCTCAGCACCAATCAATTAATCTACTTAAGTTCTAAATTATGAAACTGTCAAGATTCATTCTTCTTATTGCAGTAGTCATTTATGCATCATGCAATAACGCTCAAGAAGCGAGCCATGAAGGTCAGCATACGAGTACACCAAATTCCGACTCAGTTCAGCATGCCAGCACTGATCAAACTACAGAAATCAAATCCATAAATGTTGTATTCAAAAATGTGGATGCAAAAGCTGCAGAGACAATCAAGCAAATGGTTGACAACTACCTTCAAATGAAAGATGCATTAGCAGCAGACAAGGCGACTGATGCGGCCACTGCTGCAAAAAAGCTAGCGTCAAGTGTAGCATCTCTCGATCAATCACTGTTAACTGCAGAGCAAAAAAAGGTTTTCGACCAATATGAAGCCGATTTGAATGAGCATGCCGAGCATATTGGCAAAAATGGCGACAATATTGAACACCAAAGAAGTCATTTTATCCAGCTCAGTGAAGTGATGTACGATTTAGTAAAAAATTTTGGTGCTGGCAGACCACTCTATCATGATCATTGCCCAATGGCAAGAGATAACCAGGGTGCTATGTGGTTAAGCGAAGTAAAGGAGATCAAAAACCCATATTTCGGTGCAGCAATGTTTACCTGTGGCCAAGTACAGGAAGTAATTCAATAAAGACCAAACAATAATCATGGTTCAAAAATTGATTGAACTGGCCTTACGCAACAGGCTTATTGTACTGCTTCTGGCGGCAGGCCTGTTTGCGTATGGGCTATACTCTGTTCAGCAAAATCCCATAGACGCCATTCCTGATGTAAGCGAGAATCAAGTAATTGTATTTACAGAATGGATGGGGAGAAGTCCGCAAGTAATCGAAGACCAAGTAACCTATCCCTTAGTAAGTAATTTACAAGGCATCCCAAAGATTAAAAATATACGAGGCTCTTCAATGTTCGGAATGAGTTTTGTGTATGTGATTTTCGAAGACAATGTAGACATCTATTGGGCAAGAACCAGGGTTTTGGAACGCTTAAATTTTGCTCAGCGCCTACTGCCACAAGGTGTTACACCCGCGCTTGGACCTGATGGCACTGGCGTTGGTCATATTTACTGGTACCATCTTGATGCACCAAAATTAGACTTGGGTGAACAAAGAGCCTTACAAGATTGGTATATCAAATTCGCACTACAAACTGTTCCGGGAGTAGCCGAAGTAGCCTCCTTTGGTGGATTTGAAAAACAGTACCAGTTGGTTATAGATCCTGTAAAACTCCAGTATTATAACATCTCCCTCATGGATGTGATGAATAAAGTAAGAGCGAACAACAATGATGTGGGGGGCAGAAAGTTTGAAATGGCCGACATGGCATATATCATACGCGGCTTAGGTTATATCAAGAGTAAAGAAGATGTAGAGAATATTGCACTAAATAATTACAACGGTATTCCTGTACGCGTAAAAGATATCGGCTCGGTACAAATGGGTGGCGATTTGCGCCTTGGTATTTTTGATATGGATGGCAAGGGTGAAGTAGTTGGCGGTATTGTTGTAATGCGCTACAATGAAAATGCCAATAAAGTTATTGAAGCAGTTAAAGCTAAAATGAAAGAAGTTGAAAAGGGCTTACCTGATGGCGTAACTTTTAAAATTTCGTATGACAGAAGTACACTTATACAGGAAGCCATTGATTCTGTAAAAGGTACATTAATCGAGGAAATGATTGCCGTTTCCTTAATTGTGCTCATTTTCTTATTTCACTGGCGTAGTGCATTAATTATCTTAATACAGCTCCCAATATCTGTTGCAGCAGGCTTTATTTTTCTTGAACTATTTGGTATCTCATCAAATATCATGTCCCTAACCGGTATCGCTTTGGCAATAGGCGTAGTAGTTGATGATGGTATTGTTATGGTAGAAAACGCCTACCGGCATATCAGTGAAGCACAGATACATAAAATTCAATCACCTGATAAAGACTAATTATGCTTAACTGGCTCAAAAAAAATAAAGACCCGCTGACACCCGCTGAAAGGGATAGCATCATTGAAAAGTCATCTAAGCAGGTAGGCCCAGGTGTATTTTATTCAACCATCATCGTTATCGCATCATTCCTGCCTGTCTTTTTATTGACGGGAATGGAGGGCAAGCTTTTTCATCCACTGGCATGGACCAAAACATTCATCTTACTTATTGATGCATTCCTTGCCATAACACTCACTCCTGTGTTGATTGCGCTTTTCTTAAAAGGAAGGCTAAAGCCAGAAAATGCTAACCCAATCACGAGAACCCTAGAAAAAATATATACACCCATCCTGAAATGGTGTTTAAAATGGCGTAAGACCACCATTACTATCAATATCATTGCATTGGTAACAGGTGTTGTTATGATGACTCGCCTCGGCTCAGAATTTATGCCCCCCCTCGACGAAGGCTCATTGCTGTTTATGCCGGTAACACTGCCTGATGTTTCCAATGCGGAAGTAAAGAGACTGTTACAAGTTCAAGATAAATTGATTAGAAGTGTTCCTGAAGTTGAGCATGTTTTAGGAAAAGCCGGCAGAGCCAATACAGCTACAGATAACTCTCCCATCAGTATGATTGAAACCATCATACTGCTAAAGCCGAAAGCTCAATGGCGGGAAGGCATGACAAAAGACGCCATCATTAATGAGTTGAACTCAAAAATGCAGATTCCAGGCGTTACCAATGGCTGGACTCAGCCAATTATCAATAGAATCAATATGCTGTCAACCGGTATTCGTACGGATGTTGGTGTCAAAGTATATGGTCAAAATCTAGACAGCATTTATGCTTTTGCCAGAACCATCAAAAAACAACTTGAAGGAATTGAAGGCATAAAGGACTTGTATGTAGAGCCAATTACTGGTGGGAAGTATATAGATATAGCTGTGAAAAGGGAAGAAATTGGTCGCTACGGATTAAGTGTTGATGACGTAAATACAGTTATTGAAAGTGCATTAGGAGGAATGAAACTCACAACTACTATTGAAGGGCGACAGCGTTTTTCGGTTAACGCGAGATATGGGCAAGATTTCCGAAACAACCTGGAAGCGCTTAAACGTTTACAAGTACAAACGATGAATTTTGGCCCTATTCCTTTAGAAGCAGTGGCAGATATTCAGCTGAGCGATGGCCCTCCTATGATTAATTCAGAAAATGCCATGCTCAGAGGTACAGTTTTATTCAATGTACGCGAAAGAGACTTAGGCAGTACCGTACAAGAAGCGCAACAAAAACTCAATCAGATGATAACCAAATTACCCAAAGGTTATTTTCTGGAGTGGAGTGGTCAATGGGAAAATCAGATTCGAGCTAATAGAACACTGAAGATGATTCTCCCAATAGTCGTTATCATCATTTTCTTGGTATTATACTTCACCTACCACTCCTTTAAAGAGGCACTCATAACAATGATAACGGTGCCGTTTGCGCTCATTGGCGGAATTTTTATGGTCTACTTTTACGGCATCAACTTATCAGTTGCAGTAGCCGTAGGTTTTATTGCCCTATTTGGTATGGCAATAGAAACAGCCATGCTAATGACTATTTATCTAAATGAAGCCATGCAAAACATGGTTGCTAAGCATGGCAATAGTAAGACTACACTTACGCCAGCTATTATCAGAGACTATGTTATTGAAGGATCAGCAAAGAGACTGAGGCCTAAACTGATGACAGTTTCTGTTGGCCTATTCGGTTTAATCCCTATTCTCTGGGCAACCGGTGTAGGAAGTGATATTATGCGCCCTATTACCATTCCACTTATTGGTGGAACAATATCTTCTACGATATATGTATTACTCATCACCCCTGTAATTTTCGAGATGATAAAAGAAAGAGAATTGAAACGCAGCGGTAAAATCGAAATAATAGATGTTAAAGAATAAATTACTCTTCACAAGTCTTGTACTTGCTTTATCACTAGGCGCAAGTGCACAAAAGCTATCTATTCATTCCATAATAGATAGTGTCAGGCATTCACATCCGGTTATTAAAATGTATGACAATGAAATACGTGCAATGGATGAAGCAGCAGAAGGCGCCAGAAGTTGGATGGCCCCGCAAGTAAGTGTAGGGCAATTCATGACACCCTATAATGTCAGTCTATGGCGACGAAATGGCGATATGAAAGGAATGGGATCAGTTATGCTTTCTGGAGAACAAATGCTGCCCAACAAGAAAAAGCTTGACGCAGATGAACGCTACATGAAAGCTATGTCTTCTGTAGAAAAAGAAAAGAAGAATGCCAGCTTGAATGAATTAATTCATGATGCTAAACAGCTTTACTATGAATGGATAATCCTAAAGAAGAAGCTGATCATATTGTCTGAAAATGAAAAAATTCTAGACTTCATGATACAGAATGCTTCATTGAGGTATAAAAATGGTTTAGAAAAAATCAGTGCTTATTATAAAGCTCAGGCAGCATTAGGTGAAGTCAAAAACATGCAATACATGTTCGAGAATGATATTCATGACAAGCAAATTCGCTTAAATACACTAATGGGCAGAAATGCAATGTTGCACTTTGATATTGAAGACGATTATCAATTAAATGATTACGCTAACACCACTTTCGACAGCACTCTACTGTACACAAACAGAAGCGACTTAAGATCTTTGGATAAAGAAATACAACTTACAAAGCTTAAGCAAGAAACGGAACTAGCAGCACTTAAGCCACAATTTGGCATTCGATATGATAATATGATTGGATTTGGTGGCCAACCCTTACAGTATACAATCATGGGTATGGTGAGAATTCCTATGGCCAAATGGTCGTCAAAAATGAATAAGGCGAATATGGAGAGTCTGAAATGGAAAGCGCAAGCCATTCAATCGAAAAAGGAAATGATGGTAAATGAATATAGCGGTATGGCTTATGGCATGAGGAATGAATTACAACTGAAAAAGAAACAGATCAAACTGTATGAAGAAAATATCATACCAGCATTGAAAAAAAACTATCAAACCATGCAACTTGGCTATGAGCAAAATACTGAAGAGTTATTTATGCTATACGATGCTTGGGAAAGATTAAATATGAAACAACTGGAGTATGTAGAGCTATTGAACCAGACACTTCAATTACAAGTAGTTATAGAAAGAATTTTAGAAACCAAATGAAACAATTAAGTACCATATTGATATTACTGGTTGCTTTAGTATTACAACAATCCTGTAAGGGAAAGGGTGATACCAATAATACAAAAGACAACCAGAAACGCTATACCTGTCCTATGCCGGAGGACTCCGTATTTAGCGATAAACCGGGAAAATGTC
>DALYHN010000001.1:16593-90161 GCA_031970875.1 Chitinophagaceae bacterium | reverse complement strand
TAATAGGCTTTTTCCAATCCAATTTGCCATCGTTATACGCCTGTTCAACAGCACACAGAATAGTGCCGGAATCATCTTTTTTACCGTAAGCACATATACCACCATTGATAGTAGGTGTTACCCAACCAAATTCATTATCGTAGATATACTTGCCTTGCTTGCGTACTTCTGCAATACCTGCTGCAGTCATGTAAGGCTGAATAGTTGTATAGAATTCATCCAGCTTTTTTTTCTCCCAATCTTCCAATGGCGCACCGGCATCACCATCTTCGCAGCAGCCGCCCTTACACTTGGCAAGATCACAGACAAACTGCTCTTCTACCACTTCATCACTGATCAGCTTATTATCAATTGCTATCATATATGCGGGATTCTCACGAAGATACAAGCAAAGCAGGCGCTATGCGCAGTCTGTGCAAACAAAAGATTAACATATATGCTTGTAACATAGACACATCAACAGCGTACTACATATGACTGAATGCCCTAAAGGGTTGATCAGTGTTTGCCTTAGCCATCCTGTGTTTACAGGGTGGCTTATTGTTTCCAGCGAAATGTCTGAATCAAGTGTTTCATCTCTGCCTGGAGAAAAGCATTTACAGGCCGCAGTGAGTCTTCATTAGGTGTGGCATCAAAATAGAGCGCACCACGCAGAAAATGTCTTGTAGAATCAGTTAGAAAGAATTGATGTGCAGTGGCCACATCTCCTCCCACTTTGAAATAAACACCTGCTACTCCTGCAGGATTACGCATCAGCGAATCTTCAATTGAATAGGCTTTGAGGTTGTGTTTATTGGTCATGACAAAAGCATCATTCACCAATCTATTGAGCTGGTTATTACCGATGGCTTTGTAACTGATATGAATTTTACCGCCAAACTGCGGAAAATCAATATTGATCCACCATGGATTTTCTGTGGCTTCGCCGAAGAAGGAAGTATCGCGCAACACTTTTGCGTATACAGGATATTCAAAACTATAAGGGAAGCCTGGCTGATCGAAAACCTGGTATGCCCGCTCAGGAAAATCAATAGCAAAATAACCTCGTGGCCTCGGCGTATAACTGCTGTTACAAGCCATTAGAAAAACGACTGCCAGAATCAAAAAACGCATGCGCAAATCTAACCTCATGATTCGGCTTGGCGTTGTATGGAAACCTTAATTTTTTGGATGCGGTTTTTCTCCACCTCCAAGACCGTAAACTCAAAATCGCCACTAGGCACAATCGCCCCTTGTGCAGGTATTTCTCCCGCTATCTCCAAAATCAAGCCGGCTATGGAATCGCTATCACCTTTAACGCCATCAAATGTATCAAGCGGCAGTTCCATGATCTTGCAGACATCATAAATCATACAACGACCCTCAAAAATGAAATTGGTATCATCAATTTTTTTATAGCCTAATTCTTCTTCATCAAACTCATCGCGGATATCGCCAATGATTTCTTCCAGAATATCTTCCAGTGTTACAATACCGCTGGTACCACCAAACTCATCTACCACCACCGCAAAGTGAATACGCTTCTGCTGAAAATCTTTCAGCAAATCCTCAATCATCTTTTGCTCATGCACGAAATATGGTTGACGCATCAATTTGTGCCAATCAAAATCTGCAGGTTGCTCTAAATAAGGTAGCAAGTCCTTTGTATGAATGATGCCCACCACTTCATCCAGATCATCTTTGTACACCGGCAATCGGCTATAGTTGAGATCTGCTACAGCTTTCACCAAAGAATCAAATGAACTGTCGTACTCAACACCATGCACATCCAATCTTGCACGCATGATTTGCTTCACAGCAATATTGCCAAACTTAACAATGCCTTTTAAAATATTCTTCTCCTTCTCGGATGCAGTTGTATCGCTGGTAATATCAATCGCATGGTCTAATTCTTCCAAACTGTAAGAGGCACTTCGCTTATCAGCCAATTTCTTTTCGATAATATCTGAGTATTTCACCAACCATCTACTCATGCCTGCAGTTGCATATGCGATGATTTGCACAATACCACCAAAGTCTTTTGCAAAACGAATATTATTTTGTGTAGCCAGCACTTTAGGCATCACCTCTCCAAAGAGTACCAGCATAAATGTTACTGCCAATACTTTGATGAGAAACTCTACCCATACTGCATTAAACTGTTCAAATTGGATAACATTATCAATGAGCACATTCGAAATAATAATGATACCCACGTTCACAAAGCTATTAGCAATTAATAAGGACGCCAGTAATGTTTTAGGTGCTTCCAGTAAATCCACAATCCTGCGCAGCGCAGGCTGCTCCTTTGTTTTCAGGAGATTGATGTCTTTATAGGTAAGTGAGAAAAAAGCCACTTCTGATCCTGACAAAACAAATGATAAGAACAAGAGTACAAATAGCAAGAGTACCAACATGGTGGTACCCTGTGTATCTATGGCTACATACAGTAGCTGTGTTAAATAATTTGATGTAATAACCGAGTGATCGTCCAAAGTCGAGGTGTTTGGTGAAAAAACAGGATACAAAAATACAGCTGTACCCTATACTAGAAAGGAAGGCTTTCGCCAGCATCGCCTAAAGGTGGTGCATCATCTCCGGTGTAACCATCCATTCCCTCGGTAGCACCGCCATGATGTGTTCCATCACCTCGCTTATCCAGCATAATTAGATTATCGCCAACCACTTCAGTTGCAAATTTTTTATTGCCTTCTTTATCATCCCAACTTCTGGTACGTAAACGACCTTCTACGTAAATCAGGCTGCCTTTATGCAAGTATTTCTGCGCTAATTCTGCTAGTCCGCGCCACAAGACAACCGTATGCCATTCTGTTTGAGAAACCAGTTTACCAGATCTGTCTTTATACGTTTCTGTTGTTGCTAATGGAAACTTCGCCACAGCGATATTGCCCTCCAGGTGTTGTACATCAGGATCTTTACCCAGATTGCCTATCAACATTACTCGATTAACGCCTCTCATAAAATTGGTTTTTAGACCACAGATGAATTTGTCGTTCTTAAAATTAGCCTTTTTTAATCATCTGCACAATCTGCCTAAAAACTTCCTGTTTTAAGGGAAGAGCAGTTTTTCCCGATTATCGAGATACTGCGTAATAAACTTGGGAAAACTCAGCTTTCGAATCGCTTTAATTGTCTGCCATTGCTGATTTTGCAAAGATTTGGGTACTGATTTTAAGCGAACATGCATAAACTGCCCCCTGATTTCCTGATGCGTTAGTAACTGACGCTGTTCGGCTGAAATGCTGACTAATTCAGCTTTTTGTATGCCTAGTTGTTCTTTCAGCAAGGATTGAATGGCATCATCAGTCCATATCTGGGCCGACTCGCTCTCTATCAGCATAAACTCATAGAGGTTTTCCCAAATATCACCGGCACCGCGCTTACTCACCATCCATTTGTCTGCCTGCTCAAGGATGAAATAATAAAACCATCGACGTTTCTTCTGCAATTTTTTCTCCTTAACAGGCAGCTTATGAACAGTACCTGTAGCATAACCCGTACAATTTTTTTGCAGCGGACAATGATGACAGGTGGGTAGAAAGGGTTTACAAACGGTTGCACCCAGATCCATGATGGCCTGATTGTACAAACCAGGTTGCTTGGTATCTAATTGGGTTGCTGCCAGTTCTGCAAAGATCTGTTTGCCCGCAGTACTGTCGATAGCTGTACTGATTCCAAAAACCCTAGATAGTACCCGAAACACATTACCATCAACAACTGCATGTGGCTGATTGAAGACAAAAGAAGCGATGGCAGCAGCTGTATAAGGCCCTACGCCTTTGAGTTGCAAGAGATTGTCATATTTGTCCGGGAAGATTCCCTTTAACTCTCGTTGGATATAGCGGGCTGTAAATAGCAGATTCTTGCAGCGACTATAATATCCCAAACCTTCCCAAAGTTTAAACACATCTTCGTCCTTGGCCTTGGCAAGTTTGTCCAGGGTTGGGTACTTATTGATAAAACGGAGAAAGTAGTCAAGCCCTTGCTCCACCCTTGTTTGCTGCAGAATAACCTCACTTAGCCAGACCTTATAAGGGTCTTTTTCCCCTTTCCAGGGCATTTCACGCTTATTCTCGGTTTCGTGCCATGCTAATAAAGCCGGGGCGATTCTTTTTTTCATGGGGTGATATCAACTTGCAAATAACAACTGTGCCGGCAAGACTTGTTGAAATATGCGACAAATTTTTTACACAAAAGAGGGCATTATTTGCCTTAATACTTTCTGAAGGGGCTAACAATCAACTAGTAACATTTAAAATAAATTGCCCATTTTATTTGCTTTTTTCAAACTATTTGTTTTATTTTAAGTTGTATCCTGATCAGATACAGTAAACAAAAATAACCCTACTATGCGCAAGTCGGATCTCATCAATCAAATCTCTGACAAAACGGGTATTCCTAAGGTAGACGTACTTGTTACATTGGAAACAATGTTCAAAGAAGTAAAAGAAAGTCTTGCCAATGGGCAGAATATCTATATCAGGGGCTTTGGCAGCTTTATTACTAAGAAGCGCGCAGCCAAAATCGGTCGTAATATCAAGAAGAATATTGCGGTAGAAATCCCTGAACATTATATTCCTGCGTTCAAGCCAGCAAAAGAATTTGTTAGCGAAGTGAAAAGCAAACGCCGTAGCGAATAAATTTGCGCAAACGGCATAAGTGAAAAAACAACAATACTTTCTGGTTGGTGGCGGATTCTTATTATTTGTACTCCTCTACTTCTTTGGTAATACAGTTCCACCTGCTAAGCGTGGCAATGCCCCAACCCAATCAGCGCAACACACTGACAATCAAAGTCTAACTGACGATGTAATTCTTGCTGAATACAAGAAAAATTTGAGCAGTTCTCAGTCAATGGCCATTACAAAGCTGGAGAATGAGGTGAAAAGAGGCGATGTAAAGGACCAGCAAATTCATGTTTACCATGAGCTGGCTCGTTATTGGTCTGATTCTGTAAAGGCTTTTGAGCCTTATGCTATCTATACCGGATCCGCTGCTAAGTTGGAAAATTCTGAAAAAAGCCTCACCTTTGCCGCCCGTCTGTATTTAGATAGACTAATGACAGCGGGCAATCCGGCACTCCAGCAATGGTTAGCCGGTAACGCCAAAGAGTTATTTGAAAAAGCATTGACAATCAATCCTGCTAATGATTCAAGCAAGATTGGCTTGGGCGCCTGCTACATTTTGGGCAATATTTCTTCTAACCCAATGGAAGGAATCTTACCCATTAGACAAATTGTAGAAAAGAACCCTAACAATGCTTACGGTCAGATGATTCTTGGTTTGGGTGGTAAACTCAGCGGACAGTACGATAAAGCCATCGAACGTTTTCTGATAGTAACCAAACTGGAACCCAATAATCTGGATGCCATTTTCAATCTCGCAGAAGTATACGAGCTGAAGGGAGAAAAGAAAACAGCAGCAGACTGGTATGAAAAAGCCAAGCAAAAGATTGATTATGCGGAGATTAAGCAAGAGCTGGATAAACGCATCATCGAACTGAGAAAATAAACCTTATTGTTTAACTGATTAAAAGCACAGCGTATGCCTTGCGGTAAAAAGAGAAAGCGTCATAAGATCGCTACGCACAAGCGTAAAAAGCGTCTGAGAAAGAATCGCCATAAGAAGAAGAATAAGTAATTCATTACTTATCTGAACCTTATATAAGTTTTGCCCCTGCGCTTGCAGGGGCATCACCATTATCTGACGGCCGGGCCACATCCTCTTCCTTTCTGTAACTTCCTTTTCCTTCCCCGTGGCAACTGTATTAGGGTAATAGTGTGTTTTGCGAGTTCCTGCATTAGCGGGCTCTGTGTTTTATATCAAAAAGTTACAGAATTCTGTGAATAAAGAATTAATCATCAATGCTGCTCCTGGTGGAGTGGAAATAGCATTGTTAGAAGAAAAAAAGCTCATGGAGCTGCATCATGAAAAAGCGGATGCAAGCTTTGCTGTGGGCGATCTTTACCTGGGTAAGGTGAAGAAACTGATACCTGGTTTGAACGCCGCATTTGTGGATGTTGGGTTTGAAAAAGATGCCTTTCTGCACTATACAGATTTGAGTCCCTTTGCCAGATCCATCATCAAGTTCACACAGCTGGCCATGAATGACCAAGATGGCAGTTTTGATTTTGCGAAGTTTCAATCTGAACCTGAAATCGTTAAAACAGGTAAGATCAACGAAGTACTAAATGGTAAGCCCAATATTCTCGTTCAAATTCTGAAAGAACCCATTGCAGCTAAAGGGCCCAGACTCAGTTGCGAATTGTCTTTACCGGGCAGATTTGTAGTGCTTACGCCGTTCAATGAAGTAGTAGCTGTATCAAAGAAAATTCATTCATCAGAAGAAAGAAAACGTTTACACAAAATTGTAGAAGCCATCAGGCCGAAGAATTTTGGTGTGATTGTACGTACAGCTGCTGAAGGAAAAAGTACAGCAGAACTGCATCAGGATTTGTTGACGCTGGCTGAAACATGGAAAAATATCCAAGCCAATCTTGCAGGCGCTGAAGCACCTGCCAAGATCATGAGCGAGCAGGATAAGACCACTAGTATTCTGCGTGATTTATTGAATGATGATTTCAATCGCATCGTTGTGAATGATAAAAATCTTTACAACGATACACGGAATTACGTTCAAAAGATATATCCCGACAAGACTGATATTGTAACGCTACACAACAATGCGCAACCACTGTTTGATCAGTATGGCATTACCAAACAAGTAAAGTCATCTTTTGGCAAAACAGTAAACCTGCCTAGCGGCGCTTATTTGATTATCGAGCATACAGAAGCACTGCATGTAATTGATGTGAACAGTGGCTATAAAAGTATCAGCAATAATCAGGAAGAGAATGCGCTGGAAACCAATATGGAAGCGGCTGCAGAGATTGCACGTCAGTTGAGATTAAGAGATATTGGCGGCATTATTGTCGTTGATTTCATCGATATGAAGCTGCCAGACAACAAACGTAAGCTACAGGAAGCCATGGAAGGTTTTATGCGTGGCGATCGTGCTAAACACGCTGTGTTACCTGTATCGAAGTTTGGTTTGATGCAAATCACGCGACAGCGTATGAAGCCGGAGATGAATATCAATACCGCAGAAGTTTGTCCGGTTTGTAACGGTACTGGCAAAATCAGCTCTACACTGCTGTTGGAAGATGAAATTGAAAAGCGCTTGCATTATCTGCTCACGCATTCGCATAAGAAATTAACATTAGCTGTTAACCCTATTGTTTATTCGCATCTAACAAAAGGCATTTTCACTTCACTCATTAAGAAGTGGAAACGCAAGTATGGTGCTAAACAATTAAAAGCTGTTGCGAATAACAACTATCACCTCATCGAGTTTCATTTCTTTGATGAGCATGAAGAAGAAATCAAGTTCTAATCAAATGCTACCGAATAAAAAAGCCATCCCTTTCAGGATGGCTTTTTTATTTGCAGTATCACTAAGATTAATAGTTGGGATTCTGAGCGATGTTAGGGTTTGCTCTAACTTCTACTTCAGGAATTGGCCATACCCAGCGGTGGCTGCTGCTTGGCAATGAAGTCTGCACCTGTGCGTTAGGGTTACCAGTACCTGTTAAAGGTCTGCTTACCACACGCGTTGTACGCTTCAAATCAAACCAACGATGACCTTCGAAGCAAAGCTCTCTTCTACGCTCAGCAGCGATTTCGTTCACCAGAGCTGTACCAGTAAGCGTTTGGTTTACCCATCCGCTGATACGAGCTGCTTTCAATGCATTCAGGTCTGCATTAGCTGCAGTCTCCTGAGTTGATAAGGCTTGCGCTTCTGCACGAATCAAGTACATTTCAGCAACACGGAAAACTTTGAAGTTTACCAGGTTATCTGCAGAAGTACCCTTACCGCGCCATTTGCTGATGGCCCAGTTATTAGCACCACCCAATGTATTTCTCAGGTAGAAATAGCTGGTGAAGCGAATATCGCGACCAGTACCAGTAGCACCGAATCCTGTTGTATCATAAGTAGCAATCAATGCAGGCAATACACCAAATGTATTTCTGTTGAAGCGGAAGCTCATCAGTTCTGCACTTGGGAATGGACTACCTGGATCACCACTGTTATTGTTGATTGCCCAGATTACTTCAGCGCTGTTAGCATCATTCCAGATACCAGGGAACTGCGCTCTTGTAGCCAGAGGGAATTGGTTGATAACCGCAGTTGCTGCAGTAATAGCAGTAGGATAATCTTTAGCATACAAAGCTACTCTAGCCAGTGCAGCTCTTGCACCCCAGATATCTAATCCACCTTTATTGGTAGCAGAGTTAATGTTAACATCTGTATTACCTAATAAAGTGATGGCCTGATTCAGGTCGTTATAGATAGCATCGTACACTTCTTTTGCTGTGTTTCTTGCAGGGAAAGTGATCTTTGTATCTGTTTTCACAGGAATACCAGGAGCTGTACTATTACGATCGATATTACCAGCATAAGCTTTCAACAGATCGAAGTGAGCGATGGCTCTTGCAGCCAATGCTTGTCCGAGGATTCTGTTGTGGTAACGCTCGTTGTCATTCTTGAAAGCACCAATACCATTGATGATATAGTTTGCCTGCAGAATGGTATTGTAAGGCTGACGCCACATACTAGTGAAGAATGTACGCTGACGGTCAGCTGCATCATACTGCCAGTTATGCACTTGGTTGAAATTCACCAAAGACTCTGTGGTTTCATAACAGTCGTCTGTGAGAATATCTGTAACCATGGTGTAACCATTGTGGTAATCTGCAGATGCAAATCCACCATACACACCAGACAATTGACGCTCGAATGAAGCGAGATCAGTAAAGGCATTGGTAGGCGTAAGCCCGAATGGATTCTTCAACTCCAGGTTCTTAGAGCATGCGCCCAAGCCTAGTGCAGTTGCCAGAACCACTACTATTTTGAAACTATTGTATTTCATAATCAATTTCTTTATTAATGCTACTGTGATGAATTAGAAACCAAGTCTTACACCTGCCTGAACTGTTCTCAATGCAGGATACTGCGCACCAGTTAATGAAGCTGAGTTGAACTCAGGATCACGACCACGGAATTTGGTGAAAGTCAGCAGGTTGGTACCTGATGCATACACCATCAAAGAGCGCATCTTAGCTTTATTCAAAATTTTAGCTGGGATATTGTATGAGAGGGTTACAGATCTCAATCTGATGAATGAGTTGTTCTCAACAAAACGAGTGGTGCTAGAGACGAAAGTATTACCTGGGCGTGGAATTCTGGTAATATCACCAGGCTTCTGCCACTCAGTCAACAAATCAGTGATCATGTTATCATAGTAATAGTCTGGGTTCTCCAGGTTGTTACGCTCATTGTTGTAAGCGCTCTGACCACCGAAGTAGCTGAACTGTGCTGAGAATGCAATACCCTTATAGTTTGCATCTACACCAAAGCCACCAAAGTAAACAGGATCGCTATTACCTACAATTTTTCTGTCGTTGATGCTGTAAGTCTCAGTTACAGAACCATCCAACTTACGATACTGCGCATTACCATTCTGAGGATTTACACCTACATACTCAACCAAGAATAATGATTGAATTGGCTGACCCTTGATACGTGCAACAATACCTGATACGATTGTGTCACGATCTGTTAGACGTACAACAGCATTCTTGTTGTAAGTAAAGTTGGCGTTTACACCAATACGCAGATCCTTGTTTCTTACGATATCATAGTTTACTGCAAGCTCCACACCACTGTTTCTAACAGCACCGATATTTCTTGTCAGGGTGTTGAAACCAGTTGTACGAGACAATTCAGCAGGCAGGAAGAGATTATCAGTTAATTCACTGTACACATCCAATGAACCACTTAATCTGTTATTGAACATACCGAATTCAAAACCCGTGTTGAATTTTTTACGAGATTCCCACTGCAGGTCTGTGTTCTCCAATTCAGTAACAATAGAACCTTGTGTAGCATTGTACAAGCGACCACCCACAGCACCTTGAGATTGGTAAGCACCAATACCTTCTTGGTTACCTACTGTACCATAGCTGATCTTAAATTTCAACTGATTCAACCAACCAGAAACACCATCCATGAACTTCTCGTCGCTGATTAACCATGCAGCACCTACACCACCAAATGTAGCGTAACGCTTATCGGCACCAAAGCGAGAAGAACCATCACGACGGATATTACCAGTAATGAAATATCTATTCTTGAAACCGTAGTTGATCAAACCAAAATATGATTGAAGAGATGCTTCAGAACCACCTGCACCAACACGTGGCAACAGATCAGCATTGATGGTAGCACCAGCTTCGTTTTGGAAAGGAGATTCAAGTAAGAAAACTGTTCTGCTATTGTTTTTAGCTTTTAGGTCAACGGTTTCATAGTACAAACCTGCATCAATTGAATGTTCGCCAAAAGTTCTGGTATAGTTAACTGAGTTCGTGTTCGTAATACGAGAACTCTTTGAGAAAGAACGACCGAAAGAGCTTGTTCTGAAGTTAGCGAAAGTACCAGAAGTAGGTCTGGGGTTAGAACCAGCACTGTACGTTCTTCTATCCACAAAAGCATTTGCATCAAACTGACGATAGTCGATACCGTATACAGTTTTAATAGATAAACCTTTTACAAAAGGAATCTTGTATTCAGCATTGATATTCGCAACCGCTCTCAGGTCAACGCTCTTGTTGTTGTTCCAGAAAAGGTCTGTTGTTGGAATAGGCTGGAAGCTTTCTGCCAATCTTGGGCGAGTTAAAGTTGTTCCACCAGCAACGAAGTTACCAGCAGCGTTATAACGACCAGGTACAAATGGTTGCTCGTAAGGGTTTGTCCACAAACCAGCGTTCAGTGGAGTACCGATACCTGTATTTGCCTCTGAAGTATTGGTGAAATTAGAAACTGTACCAGTTGTGTTAATACCGAAAGTGAAATTACCAGCTTCCTGAGTCAGGTTCATGCGACCGGTAATTCTGTCGAAACCAGTATTACGTACTGTACCCTCCTGAGTGAAGTAGTTCACTGAAGCGAAATACTTTGTTTTATCGCTACCACCTGAAGCACTAGCGTTAACGCTATGTGTGCGACCGGTACGTGTAATTTCATTGAACCAATTGGTATTGATGCCACGCAGAGAGTCGATCATTCTAGGTGAATAGAAAGAAAGTGAAGAACCACCTCTTCTCAATTCGAAATCAATTTTCTGATTGGTATTCATCAACTGCATATCGTTGAAGTCGGGCAGTGTAGACCAACCAGTATACACATCAACTTCCAACTTAGGTTTACCAGTTGAACCACGCTTGGTTGAAACAACGATAACACCATTCCATTACCACCTCTTGAACCATACAGAGATGTAGCAACCGCATCTTTCAATACCGAGATATTCTCGATATCGTTAGGGTTTAACTGGCTAAAGTCTGCAGCAGCAATCTGAATACCATCTACGATATAGATCGGTTCTGTACTACCGTTGATAGAACCTCTACCTCTGATGATGGCACTACCGCTTGCACCTGGCTGACCAGAGTTGGCACGCAGGATCAAACCTGGTGTGCGGCCCTGCATAGCCTGATCGAATGAAGCGATGGGCACATTCGCCACTTCTTCACCCTTGATGGTTCCGGCAGAACCTGCAAAGCTGCGCTTTTGAGCAGACTTATAACCTGTTACCACCACCTCTTCGAGGTTTTTGTCTGAAGCCATCATTTTGATCATCAATGTTCCAGAGATGATGTCAGCAGATACATTGTCGTAACCCACTGATTTAAAAAGGAGCTTCTTTGCATCTTGGGGAACATTGGCAGTGAAAGCACCATCTTCACCTGTTAATGCCACGTTGTTTCCATTAACACTCACAGCAACACCGGAAATGGGTGTACCCGACTTGCCGTCGGTTACTTTACCGGTAACTGTTTTGGTCTGAGCAAATAACTCAAACGAAGCCAAAGCAGCTAACATGGTTAGCACTACAGTTAGTTTTCTCATTTGAAGTTTGATTTAAAAGGATCACAATTTTATAAAAAAATAGTCAATTATTTAGCATTTTGATAAGAGATGAGATAAATATGACACATCGTATTATTCATCATATATTATGAAATGCTCTATAAATAACTGATTTCAAGCAAGATGTACAGACAAACATGATACATGAGCTGCTGCAGCAAGCACTGCTAGATTTAAAACCTATAGCTATAAAATAAAAAAGGCCGGCTAAAAGCCGGCTAAATGAGATACGAAAGTGTTACTTACCTAATATTTGCATTCCCACCAGTGCAGGGTATGCCTACAAACTCCCAATAGTTAACATTCTGAGTACTGCTGCCGTTATGTACTGTAATTTGCGCGTCACAACTAGTTGGCAAATAAGCTCCAAGATTAAGACAGCTTTGCCAGCCGTTTTCTACAGCTTCTTTATAAATAGCAGGAAAGGTTTCGTTATGAATAGTTTTATAAAAAACCGAGTAAGGCCCGTAGCTTGTACTATCGGGTGCTGTCACACCAGCACCACCCAAAGCTTTAGCAAGCTCACATCCAACAGTAAATCCTAATGCAACCAATTCTTCTTCAGTTGGCTGATTCATAAGTGGGGGTGGTGCATCTGATAAAATTCTTTTTTTGGTCTGAGTGTTCTCTGTGTCAAAAGTACCTGCATTTTTATTGCATGAGGCTAGCACCAAGAAAAATAAAAAAAGTACTGATAATTTTTTCATGTTTTTTTTATCTAAGCTAAGAATCAAAGCATTTCATATTCGGTTTTACTTGCACTACTTTGATCACTTTTATTCGCATCATGCCCTATAAGGGGGGTGTTTTTTTGCAACAAAAAAACTTATTTTTAAAAAAAGCTTAGCTCAAATGAATAATAACATTGGAAATAACATAAGGAGAATCAGGCTCATCAAAAATATTAAGCAGGAATATTTGGCAAAAAAAATTGGAATTAGTCGAAATACGCTAAGTGCAATAGAAAATGGCTCGAAATCGCCAACAATATTTGAATTAAATCAAATTGCTTTACAACTTGGGGTCGACCTTAGATACCTGTTAGATTTTGCTGAATTGATAAAGTAGCGATTCCATTACTATTTAAAACAAAATTCAGAATTTGTTCAAGAAGCAACTTTCGGTTATAAAAAAAGAAGGCAACTATAATCATAGTTGCCTTCTTTTGAAAAACTTAATTTCTCTATAACTTCTTCAAGCGCAGTGTTAATGTACCCTGAGGTGTACCTCCATATACGTGCGCAAGGCGCAAGGTAATGGTACCGGTACAAGAGAACACAAAACCAGAACCTGAAGCGCTAGCGATAACGTTACCAAAAGCAGTATAGTTACCGTATGTAACGTTAGGAACAGTTGCTGCACCAGTTGAGGCATTTACATTCACTACCAGAGGGTTAACCACAACACCATAGAAAGGTGCTGGATAAACATTACGCAGGTTTAACTGGTTAGCACCAGGGCCATCCAGAACCTGAACCACGTCACCTGCACTCCAGTCAGCCCAATCATCCTGCAGTACCTCGTAGTTACCTGCCATAGGCGCTACGAAAGGACAAACGATGGTTGCTGTCCAACGGAAAGCATGGTTATAGTTCACGTTACTCTCATAATCGCCAAAAGTATTAGCGATTGAGAACTTCTGGCCAGTTTCAGTAATCACCTGATTGTAGAGATTGTACTGCGTACCGGGCTGCAGTGCAGATGTGGCAATACCAAGCGCTGTAGCCAACTCAGTAGCACTTACTGATAATGTTGCCTTATCGTTAACCAGATTAACTTCCTTGATCTTTCTCCAGGTAGTAGTATCTGTATTGTTACGTGTACTGGCATATACAGCTACTTTGGTAGCTTTCAACACACCATACGCATATACTTTACAAGAAACTGAGCTAGTAGAAAGATTTGAATAGTCGAGGTTGCCATTAATAACGGCATTGGGCGTATCAAATTTCAATACTTCACCCTGAGCGAGGTTCTCGTACTTCCATACATCCTGGCCTTCCTTTTTACAGGCAACCACGAAGAGGAATAAACCCAGCGCTACGATGAATGATAATTTATTTTTCATGTTACACATAGTTTAGTGATGAATCATTTAGAACAGCGCATCAGGGTTGGTATCCCAGAATACTTTCACGCCAGGACCAGCTTTCTGAGAACCATTGGTATTCAAGTTAGCGAAGTCAGCAGGATAGTAAAAAGAGCGAATAAATGCCCCAGGACTAGCCACTAGCATCGGTTGCAAGGCACGAGGACGACTAGTTCTACGATACGTATTCCATGACTCAATACCATTACCCCAAGTTGTCAGATAGTATTCTTTTAAACCAAGATCCAATTTAGCTGCATCAGTAGTTGTAGCATCCCAGAGATTAGACATAGCATTTACATAGTTGGTCTGGCGAGTAGCTGCTGTTGCTAAAGCTGCAGAAGATGGGGCGGCTCCAACTGTTGCACCATAACCAAATACACGTGCCATATTCTTATTGATACCACCCAAGAAATATGCTTTTTCTTGTGCTGCTGTAAGGTTAACACCAGACAATGTGATACCAGCTTCCATCAATGTGAAATCAGTAAACCATGACATCCAGATAGGGTGAATACCCGCACCTTTTGCACCGTCGTTGATACCTACAGCTGTTGCAGATACATCATCAAATTTACCACCTGCAGGATAGATACCCCATACAGTACGCTGACCATTATCGGGAGGAATACCACTGTTATCACCATGATCACGACCCCAGTGGCCAGACAGTGTGTAACAGAATGGATCATCAGGTCCAAAATGACCAGGCGCAGCATTATATGCGCATGGTTGCTGTGACTGAGAACCTGGTGCAAAAGCCTGACGATAGAAATAGAATTCACGACGTGGATCTCTTGGTTGACCCAACAAGATTTTTTCTACCGCAATGGCATGCAGGAAATAGGTGCCAATATAACCACCAGCACCACCTGAAGCACGGTAACCATCGTTGTAACGAGGATGACGTGTATTGGGGTTAGCCAACTGTGTACCATAACGGAAAGTAAAATCTTCTGCATCTGTATCAATCAAATCACCGCCTGCAATCAATGCATTGATACCAGCTGTTGCAGCAGCTGCATCAGTTAAACGCAGGTTTAAGTAAGCACGCAGCTTGAGTGTCTTGGCCAGTGTAGACCAAGCAGCACGACGAGCAGCAGTACCACTCAGGTGGCCATAGTACATATCTGTTGCTACATTGGTTGAAGGTGTACGACCCATGTTTGCAATACCTGAATCCAATAAAGCAATAGCTGTATTGTACACATTCTTACCTGGATCCAACTTAGGGTTGGTATTGGCATTACCCTTATTGGCTTCAGTATAAGGTATATCGCCAAAGCAATCTACCATGGTCATCATGGTATAGCCTTTCAGAATATAAGCAATACCAGTGTGGTATGTCTGACGTCTTGGAGCAGCCAACTCAATCAGGGCATCCGCGTTCTTGACAATACTAGTGTAAGCTGTTGACCAAGTGCCTGAGTAATTCTGAGGTGAGTAACCATTCGTATAGTTAGCACCACCAAATGCCATCTGACGAGTAAATTCTGCGCCAAATGTCTGAATATTATCAAAATACCCAGGAAAGGATAACTGAATTTGGTTAACATATAAATCAGCATCTGCTTGCGCAGGCAGTGGTTGGTTAGGGTTCTCCAGCATGGAGTCGAACTTCTTGTTACAAGAAGTTGCAACAAGACCTGCAACCCCGGCAACCATAATTATCTTCTTAAAAATTTTCATTGTTTCGAGATTTTAGGTGATTAAAAGGTTACTCTGATGCTGGCACCAATTCTTCTTGAAGAAGGACCAGTAATGAATTCCAAACCTCTGTAAGAGCCTACACCCAAACCGGAAGTTTCAGGATCGAAATTGCTGTACTTAGGGAAGTTAGGCGCTTTGTACCAAAGATTCTGACCAGACACAGTGAATGAAATACCACCGAAAGGCAGTTTCTTCAAAGCACTTTCAGGAACTGAGTAAGACAAAGACATTTCTCTCAAACGAATTACTGAGCCATCCCAAATACTCATATCATTTGCACCAAAACCGAAGTTGGAGAAGTAAGCATTTGTTGCAGAAGTCTGGATATTGTTGGGCCGTCCATTTTCAAGAACACCAGGGAGAATTACAGGAGCATATCTGTCGAACTCAGTATCCTTGGTTACACCACGAGCCAATAAGGCACGAGTAGTAGTTGAGTAAATATCACCACCATGTGTGTAATCCCACTGCATACGGAAGCTCAGACCCTTATAGGTAACTGTGTTGATCAAAGCACCCTTCCACAAAGGCAGCGGGTTACCAATAATACCAATTTCATTAGATGAAACATAGTTACCAGCGCTATTCACAACACGCTGGCCTGTTTTTGCATCACGCTGAACATAATAACCCTGAATAACACCCAGTGGCTGGCCATTCATGGCAAATGCACCTAAGTCTGTATAACCCGCAACAACAATCTGCTTAATAGAAGATGGCAGATTGCTTACCATGCTTCGGTTACGTGTATAGTTCATATCGATCTGCCATGTAAAGTTTCTATTCTTTACAGCAGTTACGCCTAATTGCAATTCAATACCCTTGTTAGATACATCACCACCGTTTACTTCCTTGCTGGTATAACCAGTAGAAGGATCCAATGATTGAGTCAAGATTTGATCCTTAGAAACACGGTTATAATATGTAAAGTCAACACTTACTCGGTTGTTGATGAAACGACCTTCCAAACCAATTTCAAACTCCTGCAGCAACTCTGGCTTCAAATCAGGGTTAGGCAAACGGTTAGGAATTGAGTTTGTATTCAAAGCGGTACCAGCTCTGTCAACGAAAGCATTAGCGTTTACACTCAGTGCCTGACGTGTTCTGTAAGGCGCTGGGAAACGGGCACTGGTTGAATAACCGGCACGAATTTTCGCGTAGTTCAAAATTTTATTGTTCTGCAGAGAAGCGATAGCAGAAGTAGGAATGAATGAAACGCTCGCACTTGGATAGAAGAGAGAACGATTCTGAGGTTCTAGTGTAGAAACCCAATCATTACGTCCACCAACAGTTACATACATATAGTCTTTATAGCCGAATGAACCTTGTGTGAACACACCAATCTGCTGCTCGCTAGATTTGCTATTCAGGTTACCACCATCTTCACCACGGAAAGACTGATTAATAAAATTACCATGGTTGAACAAGCCAAAGATGATTTGCTGTTGGCTGGCAACACCGGTTTGATCATCAATACGCTCACGAGAGTTAACCCCCGCTTCAATATTTACGTTCCAGTTTTCATTGATATCTGTTTGGTAGTTACCAATCAGGTAATGATCCCAGATGGTAGTTTGCGCGTTAACTGTACGCATGAAACCCAATGGGTTTTGTACACCACCTTTGTTCTGGTAGTAATAATCGAATGTGTTGTAATTATCCCAACCTAAGCGATAAGTCAGGTTCAGGTTCTTCAAGATATCATACTTGGTAGAGATCTGACCGTAAGTACGGTTGATTTTTTGACCAGTTAATACGTTCTCAACTGTCCAACGTGGGTTTTGCATATCGTTTGCAGGACGGTAGTAAATGGAACCACCAGTCAAAGGACGCTTATAAGGCAGACCCATTAAGTCTACGGCAGGCGGCGTATACATCAGATCCACAAATACACCAGAACCGTTGGCAGCAGAGCTACCGAAGCTCACTGAGTTAGGCGGTGATTTGAAATCTGTGTTTACAAAGTTGAAAGTAGCATTCAATGTGATATTGTTGCTCAATTTCGCATTACCACCAATACCAAATGTATTTCTGTTCACACTGTTACCAGGTGTGAAACCTTTATCATCTAAATATGAATAGTTTGCACTTAAGTTAACACCACCCACACTACCCTTCATGTTGATAGAAGTAGTGCTAACAGCACCCTGACGGAAGAAATTCTTCACGTGGTTGGGGTAAGGCTTGTACTCATATGTCTTGCCCTGGAATTCAGGAAATTCACCTGCCAGGTTAGGTTGATTGTACGGGTGGTTTACCAACACTGGAGGCGTACGGAAAGGTGCACCCCAGTTACTGAAGAATGTTAAACCAGTAGACATATCGAAACCACCGCCAAACTTATCTGTATACGCAGGCAGGTTGGCCACAGTATTAGAGAAGTAAGATTGGTTAACAGTAACTTCTGTTTTCTTATTTACACGTGTGTTCGCACCGTTTTTGGTAGTGATCAATACCACACCATTACGACCCTGTGCACCATACAAAGTAGTGGCGCTCAGACCCTTCAGTACGTTAACACTTTCAATGTTGTTGGGATCTAAATCCAAGAAACGGCTAGAAGATTGGTTACCATAACGGAAATCGGATTGTGCATTGGTAGAACCATCAAACTGTACACCATCAACAATGAACAAAGGTGTTGCATCACCAGAGATTGATGATACACCACGAATGATGATGTTGGTACCAGAACCGGACAAACCGCTGGTTGCACCAATATCCACACCAGGTGCTTTACCATTTAACAAACGAACTACGTCACCATCAGGACGCTGCTCTAATTGCTTTTTGTCTACGGTAGCAACCGCATAACCCAAAGCCTTTTTTTCACGCTTCACACCCAAGGCAGTTACAACCACTTCCGTCAGGTTCTTTGTATCAACATTAAGTGATACATCATTACCCGCACCGGCTTTGGCCGCAATTTCTCTGTTTGTGTAGCCTTCAACGCTGATAACCAGCTTTGTACCGGGTTTCACTTTGATGGAGTAAGAACCATCAGCACCCGCACTGGTCGCATTGTTGGTGTTCTTTTCCCTGACTGTAGCGCCAGCGAGAGCGGCACCCTTCTCGTCAGTAACCTTTCCGGTTACTACGACTGTTTGTGCAAACATGGCAATAGACAAAACCATGGCACAAAAGCCGAGCAGTAGCTTTTTTCTCATGTGCATTTTGTTTAGAATGGAGCCAAATATAGCCCTTAGGAATAATTTAACAAAAAAAAGACAGGCATTTATAAACAAATGCTGCATCAAGGGCAGATAAATATTTTTTCACGTAAAATATTGATAATCATATGAAAATAGAGATAATGGCGTATTAATGACCGCTTGTTTTACTGATTTAGTATAAATAAATTATAAAAACTAACATATGTTCATGCCGTTCATCTACAAAAAAAGGAGGCCATAGCCTCCTGAAAATTATTAAATCTGTTAAAAAAGTTAATCTCTATCTCTATTGCCCAAAAAGATCAGGATATACTGAATTAAGGTAGCAATTGACGCCACAGCAGCAACCACATATGTCATAGCCGCCCACTTTAGCGCATCCTTAGCCCCGTTTGATTCCTGCCCTCTGGTAATATTTGCCTTACCCAACCAAGCCAAAGCCCTATTGCTTGCATCAAACTCCACCGGCAGGGTAATCACAGAAAACAAAGTTGTCATGGCAAAAAGTGCGATACCAATCAATAATAAAGAAGGAAACACATTAATCGCCAGAATACCGCCCAATAATACCCACTGCACTATACTGCTGCTAAACTGCACCACCGGTACCAATTTACTGCGCATATTCAACCAAGTATAGGCCGTAGCATGCTGAACAGCATGCCCACATTCATGGGCAGCAACAGCTGCAGCTGCAATACTCGTTCCACTATATACTTCGGGACTCAAATTCACGGTTTTATTGGCAGGATTATAGTGGTCGCTCAGGAAGCCATCTACAGAAACTACCTGTACATCGTAAATGCCATTATCCCTCAGCATTTTCTCCGCAATTTCCTTACCGCTTAACCCGGCAGCCAAGGGCTGCTGACTGTACTGCGTAAATTTTGATTTTAGCTGCATGGAGACCAGCATACTGATACCTACAAAAATCAGCGAGACCAACATGATAGAATTCATAACACAATGATTTAGAATAGATCATATCAAATTTACGACCAGTTCATTCCGGGCTGTCAAATAGTATTGAAAATCTAATTATTTAGCATATAACTTGCTAAATATCAATTAATTAGGAATTATCTGCCAATTTGCCTTAAGTTTTATTTCAATTAGGAAATCATGATTTTCATTGCCGGAAAATCAGGCAAGGGTGACAAAAATTTATTTTGAAAACTGCTCCAGAATTGTAATTTAGTGGCAGAATTTAATGGGTTAGTAAGTAAGGGGGTCAGCATTTTTGCTGGCCCTTTTGCTTTTGTAGAATCCAATCAATTGACCCTTTCCTGATCTGTATCTTTAGCACCTTATGAGTAAAGTGAAATCTGCTTTTTTCTGTAGCAATTGTGGTTATGAAAGTACCAAATGGTTAGGCAAATGTCCCTCTTGTCAACAATGGAATACATTCATTGAAGAAATTATCGACAAAGGCCAACAGAACAAACAAGGTTGGGATGATTATAAAGAAGAAAAAAAGCAAGCAAAAACGGTTGCACTTCGAGATGTAGATTCTTCTGAAGAAAAAAGAATCATCACTGCAGATACTGAACTTAATCGCGTATTAGGCGGAGGCATTGTTCCCGGTAGTATTATTTTGGTTGCAGGTGAACCAGGTATTGGTAAGAGTACTTTGTTTTTGCAAAACGGTTTACAACTTACACAACTGAAAACTTTATACATCAGCGGAGAAGAAAGTGAGCAGCAAATTAAAATGCGTGCAGATAGAATTCAGCATCAACATGCCAACTTTTACTTACTCACTGCAACAGCTACACAAACCATTTTTCAGGAAATTAAAAAACTGAAACCTGATCTGGTGATTGTAGATTCTATTCAAACATTACAATCCAACTTAATTGATTCACCTGCAGGCAGCGTATCACAAATCAGGGAATGCACTGCAGAGTTGCAAAGATTTGCGAAAGAAACATCCACACCGGTTTTCTTAATTGGTCATATCACCAAAGACGGTAGTATAGCCGGACCAAAAATTCTTGAACACATGGTGGATACCGTTTTGCAGTTTGAAGGTGATCGACATTATGCATATCGTATTCTGCGCACACTGAAGAATCGCTTTGGCAGCACAGCTGAATTAGGCATCTATGAGATGACAGGCGCTGGTATGCGTATCGTGAGTAACCCATCTGAAATATTGATCTCACAACGTGAAGAACAACTCAGCGGCTCTGCCATTGCAGCAACAGTGGAAGGCATGCGCCCGATGTTAATGGAAATACAAGCCCTTGTTACCCAAAGTGTGTACGGCACACCGCAAAGAACAGTGAGTGGTTTGGATTTAAGGAGATTGCAACTATTGTTAGCTGTATTGGAAAAGCGCGGCGGATTCCAGTTTGGTATGAAAGATGTGTTTGTGAATATTGCTGGCGGATTAAAAGTAGAAGATCCTTCTACTGATCTTGCCATTATTTGCGCACTACTCTCTTCGTATGAAGATGTTCCACTGCCGCAACAAATTTGTTTTGCAGGTGAAGTTGGCTTGAATGGAGAAATACGTGCAGTGAACAGAATTGAACAACGCATTGCAGAAGCAGAGAAACTTGGTTTTGAAAAAATCATCATCTCTCGTTACAACAAAAAATCCTTCGATCCCAAAAACTTCAAGATAGAGATCATTGCGCTGGGTCGTGTAGATGAAGTGTATAGACAGTTGTTTTAAGCAATAGCTTAGAAGAAAATAATGCTGCATAATTTGAAGCATGCCACTCACCTTGCTTCAAGATTTACGTTCATTATTATTTCCGCACTATTGTTTCGGTTGCGGAACAGATGCGCTACCATATGATACAAGTCTTTGCGCAAGATGTCAACTAAGTTTACCTGAAACAAGTTTCTTTCAACAAAGTAATAATCCGGTAGCCGCGAGCTTTATCGGCCGCATACCCATTGTACAAGCAGGTGCCGGCTATTTTTATACCAAAGAGAGTTTGTTACAAGAGCTCATGCAGCAATTGAAATACAAACAACAACCAATAATAGGAAAACTCTTAGGCAGATATATTGGCTATATGCTGGCCGAATCACCTTTATATGCAAGCATCGATGTATTACTACCGCTTCCATTAAATGCTAAAAAACTGCATATCCGTGGCTATAACCAGACAGCTGAAATCTGTACAGGCATTAGCGAGGTTTGGCAGAAGCCTGTACTTACCCATGTATTGGAACGTACGATGCATACTAGTTCTCAAACCAATAAAAACCGTTTGAGTAGGTGGCAGAATATGCAAGGTAGCTTTCGGGTGTGGGATTCTGCAGCCATACAAGGTAAACATGTATTATTAGTAGACGATGTCATCACTACGGGTGCAACGCTAGAAGCATGTGGTGCAACCATCTTGGCTGTTCCCAATACCCAACTCAGCATTGCTACGGTTGCCTGGACGATATAGTTCATCAAAAAGCCTGCAACCATTTGCTTTTTTCCCTGTTATTTGTAAAAAATAGGCATATGAAAAGAATATTTATGGCGTCATGCCTCACCTTATTTGCTGCTGCTATGCTTTCCTTTATTGCACCTCCAGGCACTATCCATGCTTTTAAGATTAAATCAATCGACGGAAAAGAAATTGATTTTTCTAAGTTTAAAGGCAAAAAAATCCTCGTTGTTAATACAGCTTCTATGTGCGGCTATACCCCTCAGTACAAATCATTGGAGGCTTTGTACAAAGCACATAAGGACAAACTAGTGGTTGTGGGCTTCCCTTCTGACAATTTTGGCGGACAAGAATACCAAGATGACAAAGAGATTGCCAGCTTCTGCGAAAAGAATTTTGGCGTAACCTTCCCATTAACCACTCGCGTAGACGTGAAAGGCGATAAAGCTATTCCCATTTACAAATGGCTATGCAACAAGTCTGAGAATGGCGTATTGGATGCTGATATCAAATGGAACTTCAATAAGTTTTTATTGGATGAAAACGGGAAGATGATTGCTTACTTCCCAAGCAGAACCGCTCCCGACAGCGATGAGATAATGAAGTTTTTAAAATAATAATCCCCCTCTCTTTAAAAAAACACCCGCATATGCGGGTGTTTTTTTACAACTTATCATACATATAAACATTCGCCAATATGAATTGATTTTCATTGAAGTGTTAGTCAGTATAGCGGCTTTGGCCTGTTGAAGCCTCAGAGAATAAAGCGAATTTGTTTATAATCTATGTGTGAAACCTTGCTGAAAACGTAACTTCGCGTGCCAAAACCCTTTAATGCGTAAGCTGTTTACCCCCATACTTAAGCCTAATTATGTTAGGTTGCTATGGTTTATTATACCATTGATAGCAACTATCATTGGTGCTATACAGGGACCTTCTTATTATAATAATTTTCTCATTTTCAAGCAGGTTTTCTGGCATACGCTGGAACAGAAAAATCTCTACCTAGCTTATCCTACAGAATATTTAGATAAGAATCATTACGGGCCGTTATTTGCCGTCTTGGTAGCACCTTTCGCACTCTTACCTGTAAAAGCTGGTGTTGTTTGTTGGGTAATGGCAAATATTGCCAGCTTATTTTATGCAATTCAGCAATTACCATTAAGCGATTGGGGTAAAAAAACTATACTGCTGATTGCACTGATTGAAACCCTTACTTCGATTCAGAACGTACAATTCAATCCTATGCTTACTGCTTGGATTGTACTTGCTTATGTATGGGTTAAAAAAGACAAACAGCTACTCGCTACCGCGTTAATTATTGCAGGTACATTGATTAAGATCTATGGTATCGTTGGTTTGGCATTTATCTTTTTCAGCAAAGACTATCGTCGCTTTATTGCTTATTGCGCATGCTGGACGATTGTTTTATTTGTATTGCCAATGGCTATCTCAAGCCCGGCTTTTGTTGTACAATCTTACACGGACTGGTATCATTCTCTGGTAGAAAAAAATACGGAAAACGTTACAACTTATCTCTACACAGGTATGCAGGATATCTCTTTTATGGGTTTTGTACGCAGAACAACTGGCAATTATATGTTGGGTAATATGTACTTCCTTTTACCCGCGGCTATTTTCACATTGTTACCACTTACCCGTTTCAAGCACTTACAAAACACCCGCTTCCAACTCATTTATCTTGCTCAATTACTGATTGGTCTGGTCATTTTCAGTTCCTCTGCTGAGTCGCCCACCTATGTCATTGCTGTTACAGGTTTTGCTATCTGGTACGTACTCTCAGGCCCAAAGCCATCTATTCAAATGTTTGCTTTACTGATAATGGTCTTGGTGTTGACAGTTTTCTCCCCTACAGATTTATTCCCCAGATACCTGAGGGAAAATTATGTTATTAAATACTCGCTTAAGGCATTTCCTTGCATGATTGCATGGATATTCATTACTTTCAAACTGCTGACACACCAGTTTGTTGAATCCAGAGACAATGCAGAAAACGCTTCAACTGATTTTGCCCGCGCATAATGAATCGGGGAATATTCTACCGATTTACGAAGAAATCTGTGCTGTATTAGCTTCTACTAATTATGCTTTCGAAATCATTTTTGTAAATGACGGTAGTACTGACGATACACTAGCTAAAATCAAAAAACTGGCTGATGAGGATCCAAAGGTCAAGTATATAAACCTATCCAGAAATTTTGGGAAAGACAATGCATTATTTGCTGGTCTGAAGAGTTCTTTTGGTGATATAATAATTACAATTGACGCAGACTTACAACATCCACCAAGCTTAATACCAAAAATGATTAACCATTGGGAATCTGGTGCGGAGATTGTTTTTGCATATAGGGAAAAAGGTAATAATCATGCTTCTTTAATAAAAAGAATTACTTCAAAAATTTTTTATAAGCTTTTGAATGTACTATCAGAATTTGAAATAGAAGATGGCACTTCTGATTTCCGCCTTATTGATAAAAAAGTAGTCAATGTTCTTAAGGATTTACAGGAAGAAAACCCTTTCTTCAGAGGTTTAATAAAATGGGTTGGATTTAAGCAAATTGGCATACCATATACTGTAAATCAACGTAATTCAGGTGACACAAAGTATAACTCAAGTAATCTTCTTAAGCTTGGAATACAAGGATTAACCTCCTTTACAGTAAGACCACTTTATCTAGCAATATATCTTGGATTTATTTTCTCATTACTTTCTATAGGATATATCCCTTATGTGTTATTTAGTTTCATCTATGGTCATCCCATTTCAGGTTGGGCGTCATTAATTGTAACAGTTGTTTTTCTTGGAGGTGTACAATTAATGATTTTAGGAATTATTGGCCTTTACCTTGGAAAAATCTTCATACAGAGTAAACAAAGACCTCATTACATTGTGAAAGAGACCAATCTATGAAGCCTGTTGTTTTACTAAGCTTTGATGTTGAAGAGTTTGATATGCCACTAGAATATGGCAATAATATCCCTATAGCACTTCAAATGGAATTAGGTAAAAAGGGATTAGATACACTAATGCCTTTATTACAGGATAACTCCATTACAACAACACTTTTCACAACAGCCAACTTCGCAGATCAATATCCTGACACGATAAAAGCACTATCGGTTCAGCATGAAATTGCTTCGCACACTTATTACCACAGCAAATTTGAAACAGCTGACTTAGCAACATCTCGACTAAGATTAGAAGCCATCACCGGAAAACCTGTTACTGGCTTAAGAATGCCACGCATGAAACAAGTGCCAGTTCAAGATATTATTGATGCTGGCTATCAGTACGATGCATCCATACACCCTACATGGCTACCTGGTCGATACAATAATCTTCACCTCCCAAGAAATACTTACAAAGAACAAGGCTTGCTTCGTATTCCTGCATCAGTAAGCCATCGTTTACGTCTACCGCTTTTTTGGTTGAGCCTTAAAAACTTCCCCTTTTCGCTCTATCAACAATTAGCACTGCAAACACTGCGTAAGGATAGCTACCTAAGCCTTTACTACCACCCTTGGGAGTTCACAGATGTAAGAAATCTGGGGTTACCCACATATACCACTAGATATTGTACAGGTTTACTCTTAGAGAGGTTATACAAACTAACTACTCGCCTGCAGCAGGAAGCCTCATTTGTAGCTATGCAGGATTACGTTCATCATATTTTTTCTGGGCATTAAACTTTTTACTGGAACTTAAGTCTCAGAAAAAAACTAAGATGGCCTCAACCCTTTTAGCAATCTATCTAGTGCTTTGCCTATATGCCTGCCGACAAGATGCCCAGCAAGAAGAGGTAATTACGCAACTGTAATAGCAGCTATGCTTTGCACTTCTTAATCACCAACCTTAATGAGGTCAGCACACAACTGTGCTAAAAAAAATCAGTAGAAAATATTGCAGCCTTTAACTTCGTCGCTATGCTGTTCAGCGAAGTCATAGGTCACGAGGAAGTAAAGCACCACCTAACAGAAATGGTGCAGCACAACCGCTTGAGCCATGCTTTACTCTTTTTGGGTAAGGAGGGTAATGGTACATTGCCGCTGGCGCTCGCTTTTGCGCAGTATGTAGTAAGCCTGCCTGCTGCAAAAGAAAAAGTGATGGCAGCAGATTTGTTTGGAGGCTTTTCTGCCATAGAAACAGAAGAGCCTACGTCTGACTCCTTGTTACTACCTGATCAAATTGCAGAACTGCCTGCTTACCTGAGAGCAACACAACTCATTCACCCTGATTTACATTTTTCCTATCCCGTTGTTAGCAGGAAACCCGGCGATAAACCCACCAGTGCAGATTATCTAAGTGAGTGGAGAGAGTTCATCAAACTCTACCCCTATGGCAATGTCTATGACTGGCTACAGTTTATAGGTGCAGAGAACAGACAGGGTAATATCACTGCTGAAGAATGTAACGATATCATCCGCAAACTCAACCTCAAAAGTTTTGAAAGTGCTTACAAAGTACTGGTGATGTGGATGCCGGAATACTTGCGTAAGGAGGGCAACAAACTGCTGAAACTGATTGAAGAACCGCCGGCCAATACCTTATTTATTTTGGTGGCTGAGGATGAAGAACAAATATTACCCACCATATTGAGCCGCTGCCAATTGGTGCGCGTACCTGCATTGGAGCAAGATGTCATTGCCGGAGCCTTGGTTGCCCGAGCTCAAGTTGAACCGGCAAGAGCGAGTCAGATTGCTGCCATAGCAGATGGTAATTATCGTGAAGCCCTACAATTGATGCAACATGCGGAGGAAGACTGGCAAAGTCTGCTACGCGAATGGCTGAATGCCACTTTACGCAATGGGCCCGTAGCTCAGATCAAGTTTACCGAGGAAATCAGCAAACTGGGCCGGGAAAAGCAAAAGCAGTTCTTGAAATACTTTGTACACCTGATTGAACAAAGCATCCGCATCCGCATTATGGGACCAGAAAGGGTGCAAATGGCAGATCATGAGAAGGATTTTGCCCAGCGTATCAATAAAATTGCCTCTGTAAGTCAGCAGGAGGCCATGGCCACTGCTTTGGACAAAGCTGCTTACTATGTAGAACGCAACGCCAACCCTAAAATGCTGTTTCAAGCCCTCACTATCCGGCTTTACCACATCATTCAGCACAAAACCTTAATTTTGGCTCAGTGACGCCGGTTTGGCCGGCATAATGGCTAGGTGCGTTTGGAACAACACAGGCAACTGTGTGGCAGAAAGCGAATCATCCTCGTTACATCATATATCTCTCGATTGCCTGCCGGGCTTTGTACCGAACGGTGCAGTGAGTGACACAACAACAGATGATGGCTATTCAACAGCCGGTACCACCACCTGCCCTATAACTTTAACCTTTGTAACCTGATAATATGGGCTGTGGATCTTGTGGAACGGGGAAACCCAATGGATGTAAAAGCAACGGTGGTTGCAGTACGGGCGGTTGTAACCGCTTGAATGTGCACGATTGGCTGATGAACCTGCCTTTCAGCGACCCGGAGAGTTCCTGCAAAGTGGTAGAGATTAGCTTTAACCAAGGAAGCCGTAAAGAATTTTACCGTAACCCAACTTTACAATATTTCGCAAAAGGTGAACTCGTTACCGTAGAAGGTGCGGGTGGTTTTGATGTAGGTGAAGTAAATCTAAGCGGTGAGCTAGTACGCCTTCAATTGAAAAAGCGCGGCGTGGATGAGTTCAACCCTGAGATGAAAAAAATCCTGCGCAAAGCTTCTGAAAGAGATATTGAAATCTATCGCACGTCTAAAGGACGCGAAAGAGAAATGCTGGCACGAAGTCGCGCAATCGCCCGCAGCTTAAACCTGCAGATGAAACTCACAGAAGTGGAATTGCAGGCCGATGGTAAGAAAGCGACTTTCTTCTATACCGCTGATGATCGTGTAGATTTTCGTGAACTGATTAAGCAATACGCATCCGACTTTAAAGTAAAGGTGGAAATGCGCCAGATTGGTATCCGCCAGGAAGCGGCCAAAGTGGGCGGTATTGGTTCTTGCGGACGTGAACTATGTTGCAGCACTTGGTTACATGACTTTAAGAGTGTAAACACAACGGCTGCGCGTTATCAGAACCTGAGCATTAACCAAACCAAGTTGAGCGGACAATGTGGCCGTTTGAAATGTTGTTTGAACTATGAACTGGATACTTATCTGGATGCTTTGCAGCATTTCCCAGATAACGCCGAATACATTGAAACAGCTCGTGGCCGTGCCAACCTCATCAAGAAAGATATTTTCAAGAACCTGATGTGGTATGTGTTGCCTGATAGCAATAAGCAATACCCACTCACCATTCAGCGTGTGAAAGAAATCAAGCGTTTGAATGCGCAAGGCATTAGACCAGAAGAACTGCAACCCGTAGAAGTGGTGAGCAGCAAACCACGTGAAGCAGAACCTGCTTTTGTAGATGTGGTAGGACAAATCAGCTTGCGCAGTTTGGAACGCAATAGCAAAAAGCGCCGCGATCGTGACCGTGAACAACGTGGAGGTGGTGATCGCAGACCAGACAACAGACCGCCGCAACAAGGTGGCGGACAAGCACCGCGCGGACCACAACAGCAAAGACCGAATCAACCTCAACGTCCGCAACAACCAGGCAATAAGCCACAACAAGGCGGACCCAACAGACCGCCACAGCAAAGACCACCACAACAAGGGAACAGACCCGATGGTAATCGTGGCCCACAGAGACCGAATGAACCGAAAGCATAAAACAATCCCCGCTATTCAGCGGGGATTTTGATTTTATAACTTCTCCATTTCTGCTGCGGTAAACTCCATCAATGTTTTGATATAATCAGGCGAGAGATTGAATTCCACACCTGCAGCTGTATACAGTTCAGGCAATGTTTTAGTGCCGCCTAAGGACAAAGCCTGTACATAGTTGTGAATGGCTTGATCAGGGTTTTGTTGATACTGCATCCACAAACCAATCGCACCCAATTGTGCAATACCGTACTCGATATAATAGAAGGGCACTTCAAACAAATGCAACTGACGCTGCCAGCCTATTTCGCGGAAAGCTTCTAAGCCGGTATAATCAATGTTATTGGTAGAAAACTCATTCAGTATGCCCATCCAAGCTGCTGTTCTTTCTTCAACAGTATGTGTAGGATGTTCATATGCCCAATGCTGGAATTTATCGATGATAGCAATCCATGGGAAGATGGTGATGGTGCGCTCTAACTGATGTTCTTTGGCACGTTGCAAATCTGCTTCATTGTTGAAGAAAGCTTGCCAATGATTCATGCTAAACAATTCCATAGCCATACTGGCAACTTCTGCAATCTCAGTTGGATATTCTTTGAATGCACTTAATTCCAAGTTATGCGATAAGAAAGAATGAATGGCATGACCACCTTCGTGTACCATGGTGGTAACATCGCTCATTTGTCCGGCTGCATTCATGAAGATGAATGGTGCACCGCTCTCTGCGAGCGGACAGTTATACCCGCCTGGTGCTTTGCCTTTGCGGCTTTCCAGATCAAAATGTTTGAGCTCATCCATCTTACGCAAACAATTGGCGAAGAATGGATGCAGTGATTCAAAGCAGGTGATGGATTTATTCAGCAAGTCTTTACCATCTGTAAATGGTTTGAGTGGCTGAATGCCTTCAGGTTCTGCTTCTGTATCCCATGGGCGCAGTGTATCCAAGCCCAGCTTGGCTTTTTTCTTTTGATAAATTTTCTCAATCAGCGGAAGCACATGCAGTTTCACTGCTTCGTGAAACTGGAAACAATCTTCCTTGGTATAATCGAAGCGACCCATTTCTGCAAACTTGTAATCTCGATAGTTTGCAAAGCCTGCATTCACAGCTACCTGATGTCTTTTCTCAATGAGCTGAGAATAGAGTTGATGCATCGCATCTTTATCCTGCAATCTGCGTTCCTGAATTTTGCGATACACTGTTTCGCGTAGGTTACGATCATGACTTTCTAAGAACTTACCTGCTTGTTGCAAAGTGTATTCTTGTCCGTTTACCTCAATCGTCATCTTACCAGCAATCGCACCATATTGCTGTTGCATGACACTCAACTCTGCCTGCAAGGGAATATTGGCTTCACGATAGAGTTCAATATTCTTTTTCACGTTACGCAGATAAGTGAAATATTTTTCCTGCGGTAATTCAGTCGTATATGGTGAAGCGATGAGCTTTTTATTTAATGCATCTGCATAAGGCTGCAGCTTTGGTTGAATTTCCATGAAGAAGAAATTAAAAGCTTCTTCCAGAGCTTTATCTGTTGTATCGCAAGTCATGCGAATCTGACGCCAGCAGGCATCTTCACTCACCACAGCTTCCAGCTCACTCATATCGCGCAGCCATTGCTCCAATTCATCTACACTACTGATAGGACGCTCCAATAGGTTTTTAAACCAGGGCTCCAAAGCTTCCCATGTAGTAACAGTAAAATCTTTCGGCAAAAAATGGCGGGGCAGTTTTTCAATTGCAGCACTCAGTTCCATAGTACGAATTTGAAGCGCAAAAATACGCGCTGTTGGCGAGGACTGGGCAAGAAAAAGCCCTTCCGAAGAAGGGCTGGTCAATATTTACAGTTCTTTAATCTTGATGGTGATCAGCTGGGGGGCATTTTCTGTTCCGCCAAAGAAGGGAAAGAGCTTATACCCTTCTGCTTTTGCTGTGGTTGCCGCTCTGGGCATGCTAACCGTTACCCCATTTACATTGATAATATACTGATTGCCGGAAACCTTGATAGAGCAAGGGATTTCCGTATTCAATGGAACAGCGGTAATAAAACGCCAATCATTCACAGAATTATTGTAGTTATAGCCCAATAATTCCAGTTGATTATTGAACCAGCGCCAGCCAATACGCGCACTAAACTCATGGTGCTGCTTATTATTGTCTGAAAAGCCATACAGCTTGTTGATATCGGACTGGTTAGACGGACTAACCGTTGTGTATCTGGCTGAATTATCAAACTGCACGATAAAGCGCAGTGAATCCAAAGTAACTGGCTGTGTTTTGGCCTGATCTGAGCTTTGTGCCCCTTTCTGGATGGTATAACTCACCCATACACCCTTCAAGTCGTTTTTGAATAAGTCCTCTTTGGTACATGCAGCCAAGAGCAGCAGCGGTAAAAACCATAAGAATCGCTTCATTGGATGATATTGTTTGCCTAAAGGTACGGAATAAGCAGTCTGTTGGTTTAGTTGTACAAGGAACTGCCTATTTTTACGCCCTTTAAGCAAAACAAGCGTGCCGGATATTATTCAATTACTCCCTGATAATTTAGCCAACCAGATAGCCGCTGGCGAAGTGATTCAAAGACCTGCCAGCGCAGTGAAGGAATTACTCGAGAATGCTATTGACGCCGGTGCTACCGAAATCAAACTCATTGTTACAGATGCGGGCAAGGCATTGGTACAGGTGATAGATAATGGCAAGGGTATGAGCATGACCGATGCGCGGATGGCATTTGAACGCCATGCAACCAGCAAGATCAGGGCGATTGAAGATTTGTTCCATATCCGCACCATGGGTTTTCGTGGTGAAGCATTGGCTTCTATAGCTGCGGTAGCACAGGTGGAGATGAAAACCAGACAGGAGCATGAGCATCTAGGCACTTATCTGGAGATTGAAAACAGCAAGGTGACCAAACAAGAGCCTTGTGCAGCGCCAACAGGTACTAGCATCAGCATGAAGAACTTGTTCTTCAATGTGCCTGCCAGAAGAAATTTTCTGAAAAGCAATGCTGCTGAAATGCGCCATATCGTGGATGAGTTTATCCGCGTAGCCATGGCTTTTCCCAAAATCATTTTTTCGCTTACTGCAAACGGGCAACAAGTTTACTATCTAGAAAGCGGTAGTTTAAAACAACGTATTCTGCAATTACTCGGCAACCAGTACAATACCAAACTGGTACATGTTGCCGAGCAAACAGATTATATGAATATTCAGGGTTTTGTGGGCAAGCCCGATACAGCACGCAAAACCAGGGGTGAACAGTATTTCTTCGTGAATAACCGTTTCATCAGAAGCGCTTACCTCAACCATGCAGTGAATAGTGCTTTTGAAGGATTGATTGCCAAAGACTGTTTCCCAACATATGTATTGTTTATTGAACTGGATCCTACGCAGTTAGATATCAATGTGCATCCTACCAAGCAGGAAATCAAGTTTGAGGATGAAAAGATTGTTTATGCATTTGTACAAGCAGCTGTGAAACATGCATTGGCGCAGTTCTCTGTTGCACCATCGCTAGACTTTTCGCTCAATGCAGACATTCAGCAATTGGATGCAGTGAGTAAACCATTTACTGAAACACAACAGACACAGGCATCCAGTTCTGATCTGTATCAAACTTTTACACAGAAAAATCAGGCCCATAAAATTGCACCCAGCAGCAACAAGGGTTTGGGCCATTGGAGTTCCATGCTGGACCAATTCAAGCAACCGGAAGAGCAGTGGCAACAGAGTTCAACGGAAGATTTATTATATGGTAAACCCAAGAAGCAATCCATCGCGCTGAAACAAGATGCGCCCTTATTGCAATTGCACAACACTTATATCATTGCTTCTGCGATGAATGGCTTTCTGCTGGTACACCAGCAATTGGCACATGAACGTGTTTTATACGAACGCTATGGCGCTGCACATCAGCAACTCATGCCTACGCAGAAAACCTTGTTTCCTGTTACATTGGATTTGAGCACACCTGATGCAGTTTTATTAGAAGACTTATTACCTGAAGTGAATAGTCTTGGCTATCAGCTTGAATATTTTGGTAAGGATAGTTTTATCATCCATGGAACACCAGCTGATATTCTCGCAGGTAATGAAAAACATTCTATCGAACTTTTACTAGAGCAATACAAGCATTTCAGCAGTGATGTAAAGTTCAGCAAGCGCGAGCAACTGATCCGCTGTATGGCACGTCAGCAAGCAATTAAAGCCGGACAAAGCCTTAGCCAGCAAGAGATGCTGCAATTGGTGGAAGATTTATTGCAATGCCAAACACCAAATATCACGCCTAGCGGCAGCCCTACTTATCTCGAGTATAAAGAAGATTATCTGGACAATATGTTCCGCAAGTAATTACTGTGTTTGATACACCTGTAACAGGAACTGCTCTACAGCACGCCTTACTGTTGTAGCAGATGTCTGGTGGTTATTCACTAGCACAGAGAAAATCAGTGGCGTTCCTTTCGCTGTTTCGAGAAAACCACTCAATGCTACTTGTCCGCTTAATGTGCCTGTTTTTGCAAACAGCTTTCCATTTAGTTCTTTATAATAACCACTCAAAGTGCCACTGCCACCTGTTGGGAAAATGGTACTGATACGGTTCCAGCTAAACTCTTGTTTCATCTTGGCGAGGACCTGTACAAAGTCTTGCGGGGTAAAAAGATTGTATCTACTGAGTCCGCTACCATCTGCCCAGCGGGGTGCTTGTGGTAAGCTAGCGAAGTCTGTTTTCAATAAAGTATCCATCACCTTATTATCGCTCATATAACCCAGCATTTGCTGACTAATCATCAATAAGGTTTGCTCTGCATAGAAATTATCGCTTCTATGCATCATGGGCTTGAGTAGGGAATCTGTATGTTGTGAGTAGACTTTCTTCCAAACAGTGTCTGCAATACTTTCCGAATCCAAGAACTGAATGGTTTTACCCAAACTGTCTTCCAGCAATGCTACAGACAAAGCATCATTGGTTACAAAGGGCATTTCTGTGCTCGTAAAACGACCACCACCCTTTTCTACTTGAAAACTATTGGATGCTTGTGGGCGATTGATGCGAATATTATCACTGCGCAGATCAGCAAAGATGCTGACAGAGTCTTTGAATAGTTTAGGCGTCGTGATTAGGTTGTTACCGCGTTTGGTAAAACGCACCACATTGCCATAGACTGGGGCAGCAGAACGCTCAGGCATATAGGCTGCATCATAATCATTCCATGCCCAGCCGCTACCGTATTTTTCAGTCTTCCATTCAGGCAAAGTGATGATTAGCTCATCTGTATGTTGCTTGATGAAATCAGCAACCGGATGTTTCTTGAAATCAGGATGCAATAAGGTTGGATCTCCCGTGAACTTTGCAGTAATACCCGTTTCTGTTGGAATGTATTGCAAGCCAACGATGCTATCACCCAAATGCTTCATCGCAGCATAACAGGTAACGATTTTAGTATTGCTTGCAGGAACAAAATATTTGTTGCCTTGATAATTGTATAGATAAGTTCCCTTAGCTGGGTTGTACAAACTGATACCAATATGTGCATTAGCCAATTCAGGCTTATGTAAAATGCTTGTTTCGGCTGTTTGCTGAAGCTTTTTAGCAACATTACATGCAAACAACAGTGCCATTGCACTGAGCAAAGAAATGCGATACAGATGCTTGAATAACATAGTGAAAAGGTACAGAAACCTGTTTACATACGCTCCATGGCACGCAGCCATCTTTCCGGAATATCATTACCGGCGGCAACCATATAATCGCGCTGGTTACTGGCGATATAAGAACCATCAGGCATGCGCATCCACCAACGGCCAGTTTTCTTGCTTTGAATAAAAGTGGTTTCCACTTCAGCAAAAGCCATGGTGAATTCATTGAAATTATTCTTGTCTTCCATGTCTGCTTCATGCTTGAGGCGGAAGATGCCATCCATCAGGTACCAGATCATGTGCGCCAATTGCTTGGCCGTAAGTTCATGTTCATCCCACTCTGCTATATAGCCATACAAACCAATAGTGCTGATATGATTACTCATACCTGCAAATTGCATCAATGTACAAGCTTCTTCACCGTTGAAACCGTTTGGCGTTAACCTATTTGCTGGTGCATGTGCATGCTGGATAGCAGCAATGTCGAAAGTGAGCATATGGCTATTACGGATGCATGGCTCCATTTCCTGAATATCTTCCTTCACCTTACCTACGCGATAGCAATCGAAACGCAGTTTATCAATGGTTTCCAGCATACCGGGATGCACATAATAACTCTGGAAACCGATATGGTTATAATGACGCAGGAAATTGGGTTCTGAAGTAAACAACTCCATCAGGAAATTATCCGCAGGCAGCAAGCTATCTGTATCCATATCCATGCGCGCATCCACACAGCTAGCTTCAATGATGCGCTTCAATGATGCATAGGCCCCATACTGCGCCATCGTTACATCATGTGAACCACCGAGGATCAATACTTTTTTGTTGAGCAAGATTAATTCCGTCAATACTTCACGCAGTGCAGCATATGTATCTAATAAAGTGGCACCGATTTTAATATTACCAATATCCGCCACTTTCACATCCTTGTGCCAATGAAAGAGTTGGTAGAATTCGCGGCGTACTTTATCCGGACTATTCGATTGCGATACTTCTGATGCACCGCCACGCATTTCTGTACAGCCAATCAGGATCAAGTCTGCATCCTGTAAATCTGGAAACTCCTCTTCGTACACGGTAATATGCTGACCTATCTGCGTAGGCTTATAGGCTTCGTCTAAACTAATATGGGCAACACTAATGGGATCTAAAAAATCGATAATGGTTTGCAGCGACATGAAGACATTTTTCTCCCTACAGAGACGCTCAAAGCACTGCTTTTATTGTGCCAAACCTGCTTAATCTGTGTACTTATAGCCAACGCCGCGTACAGAGTGGAAATGACGTGGATTGCGGCTATCGGTTTCAAAATATTTACGGAAACTCAAGATGAAATTATCAATGGTTCTGGTAGAAGGATAGACATTATAGCCCCAAACAATCTGCAGAATCTTTTCCCGCGTAACCACTTCGCCTTTGTTCTCAATCAGCAGCTTCAGTAGCTGTGCTTCTTTCTTGCTTAGGGTAATGGTTTCGCCAGTAATACCAATGGCTTCCTGCGCTTTGAAGTCGATCGTATTATTGCCAAACTGATACGTATCGCCGATACTCTCTTTCTCCTGTAGTTTCTTATTCTTATCAATCAGTTTTTCTACACGCAGTAAAAGTTCTTCCAGGTTAAAGGGTTTGGTGAGATAATCATCTGCACCTTTTTTCAATCCCAGCACGCGATCTGAGCTATTGCTTTTCGCACTTAGAATCAGTATGGGCAACTCACTATTCTTTACACGGATAGTTTCCGTAACGCTGATGCCATCCAACTCAGGCAACATCACATCCAGGATGATGAGATCAAAGTATTCTCCGGCAACAGCTTCCAAAGCAGCAGCACCATCGAATGCAGAAGTTACTGTATAACCCTCCAGCTCGAGGTTCAATTTAAGTGCCTCGTGGAGGTTCTCTTCATCTTCTACCAAAAGAATATTGCCTTTTTCACTGCTCATACTGCGGTAAATATGGTTGTAAAAATAGCACCCTGCGGAGAATTGTTTGTCACAGTAATGTTACCACCGAAATGCTTCACAATCTTACTGCACAGATACAAACCTAGGCCAGTACCCTTGGTGGTGCGGGTATTTTCATCGCCAGAACGGTAGAATTTCTCGAAAATGCGCTTTTTATCTGCATCAGGAATGCCTTTACCATAATCTGAAACAGTCAAGTTGGCTTTGCCATCTTTTTGTTCCAATTTCAATAAAACAGGCTGATCCTTTGGCGAGTATTTGATGGCATTATCAACCAGGTTATTGATCAATAGTTGCATCATCAATTCATCTGCATAAACGTATAAACCGTCTTCAATATCAGCCTCAATGGTGCGGGCACTGTAGTGCATTCTTGCTTCCTGCATACAATTGATGGCTACTTCACTAAGGTTTACTTCATGTGCAGTCATGGACAAAGCATCATCTCCCTCTAATCTTGATGCCAATAAAATATTGTTACAAAGATTATCCAATCGACCAGCTTCCTGAAGTGTATTGGTGATCAGCTTTTGCTGTTTCAACTCATCTAATTTTCTTTTCTGAAGTGTTTCCAGATTCAGCTTGGTAACAGCGATGGGGGTTTTCAATTCATGCGTAATCGCCATCATGAAATTCTGCTGCTGAGCAGCTAAACGAATTTGTTTGCGCACAGCTCGATATACAAATACAGCTCCAACCAGCATCAAGGCTAAAAAGGTAACGCCTTCACCTATATACTGGGCTGTTTTTCTATTGCCCTCAGCGATCGCATCTAACATAGCTTTGATGTCGTGCTGCTGCTCAGCTGCATCAATTCTAATTTCTGTAATACGTCTGTTTTGTCTTTCCAGCGCAATAAACCACCAGATCAGTGCAGCAATAATGTATAACAGTAAGAACCAATACACTACTGTTACTAATCTGAGTTTGCTTTTAGGGAAGATCGTCATTCAGTGACTTTTTCTACACGAATACCCGCATTCAATACGTATTGCAAAGGATCTTCACGCATCGCTTGCTTCAATCGGAAAATATATTCGCCTTTGCGCAAGCGGATAGGTTTGGGGGTTAAGCTGATGCGGTGATCATAAATATCATCCATACCCGTACCCAACCAACCTTTTGCAGGGTCTGCCAACTTGAGATCCAACAGTTGATACTGCATGTTTTCTGAAGAACGCTTGGTACCAATATTCACCCAGATATTGTTATATCCGTAAGCATCTTCATGGCGTACAACCAAATAAATGCGGTATAAAACACTCGTGTCCTTCACGTCAAACTTAAACTCCAGTGAATCTTTACTGCTCCATTGATGATCGGGAAAGAAATGCTGTTGCTCCTTCAGTTCAATGGTTGTACAGCTGTACAAACTCAAACCAATCAATATAGAAAAAAGAAGTTTCTGCAGCATATACTTATAAAATATTCAAGACTTGTTCTTTCGCTTTTTCCAATTCATCCTTCATCAGAATTACGCATTTCTGAATAGTGGCATCATAAGCTTTGGAGCCGGTGGTATTGATTTCACGCCCAAATTCCTGCAGCACAAAAGATAGTTTTTTACCCTTGCTACGCTCCTTGCCCTTCAGCACTTCGCGGAAATAATCACAATGGTTCTTTAAACGCACCTGTTCTTCGCTGATATCAATTTTCTCGATATAATAAATCAGCTCTTGCTCTAACCTATTGGGATCATAGTTTTCCTTTCCGACATTCTCTTCCAAAGTTTTCTTCAATCCCTCACGAATCTTTTCCCTGCGTAAGGGTTCTAAACTAGCAATCTCTGCCTGCAGCTGCTCAATTTGCTTTACTCTATCCAACAAATCTGCTTCCAACACCTTACCTTCTTCTGTTCTGTGTGTGTTGATTTGTGCGATGGCATCCTGAAACACGCGTTGTGCTGCAGCCCATTCCTCATCATTGAGTAATTCAGACTGATTGGTAACCACTTCCGGTAAACGCAGGATGGCAGCCAATAGCTGACTATCATCTGCTTGCATTTCTTCCGCAACCTGCTTTACTGATGCATAATAAGATTTCAGCAGATCGGTATTGATAGCCACAGGCTTAGATGCGCCATTGTTTTTGATAGTGGCAATACACTCTACGCTGCCTCTTTCCAATGATTCGCTCAGCATTTGTCTGATATCAAATTCAAATGGCTTGAGTTGTGCGGGGATATTCAGTCGCAGGTCGAACTGTTTGCCGTTAAGCGATCTCAATTCAACCAATAATACTTTATCACCAATAGATTGTTCGCTGCGACCATAACCGGTCATGGAGTAGAGCATAGATAAGTCTTAGGCAGTAAAAGTAAATGAAAATGTGTGAAGGTTACCAAAACAAAGCTGCCCCGTAGGTACGGGGCAGCAGCAGTAAAACTGTGAAAATCCGAATCTTACAACTTGGTAAGTGTGTAAGTATTGTTGGCCAGCTCTACGACAATCTTGTAATTGCCGGTTACTGTTGGAGCAGGCATATCTTCTCCTTCTGGTTTCAACGGACCGCCCAAACCAATATTGGCTGCACTGCCGTTTACTGCACCGTACTTCTTACCCCAGTTACCATTCTCTGGCAGGAAGAGGTATTTCTCACCGGCAGTTAAAGCAATAGATGCCAGTTCGAATCGTGTTGATGTAACACGCGTGAATTGTTGTGACGGTACAGGCACAGGGTTATTCCAGCCACCAGGTGTAGCACCTCCTACGAGGAAGAGACTGCCAGGCAAGCCATGTTGCTGTGTAAACGGTGTTACTGTGAATCTACCTGCCTGAAAATCTACAACGATTTTATATAGGCCGGGCGCAGCTGCAGGGCTAGGGAAATTATCACCACCACCAACGCCGGGACCATAGTATACGAAGTTGCCTCCGTTAGCAATACCAGGAACACCATTGTTGGTTAATGCATATTTCTGACCCCAATCACCATTGATAGGCAATATCAAATAGCTACCTGCTTTCAGGTTGAATATACCAGCGAAAGTGGTTTCATCCAATCTGCTAAACTCTTGCGTTGGTACAGGAACAGGGTTGTTCCAACCACCATCAGAAGCATCACCTACCAGAAAGAGACGACCTGAAGTAGGCAGCGGCACTCTTGGAGGGATCTTGTATGGTGTAACACGAAGCTTCAACGTATTAGATACCAGACGCTCGTTGTTGTTAGGGAATGAAGAAATCACACGTACATCAATATCGTACGCTGTATTGAAAGCAAAACCAAAGCCCAGCAAAATGCTGTTCAGTTCTTTTGCCAGCATACTGATTCTACGTGTACCTGTTACAGTGCGTGTAACTGATTTTGAGAAATTGCGATTCGTTGAATCGATCTCAACAATGTATTTCACTGAATTTGAGTCGATAGAGTACTCAGGGTTTGTCCAGTTCAACGTTAATGCAACGTTGTTGGAGTCTGCAGCAGCAGGAGCAATTGTAGCAGCTGAAGCTGAGATCACCGGCTGCTTACCGTTACTGAAAACAGCAATCTCTCCACCGCCTTCGATGTTTTTCTTACAAGCTGTAAAGAGTAATCCGGCAGCCAGCAGGAAAAACCATAATTTTTGAATGTGTTTCATATCAAATAGTTTTTACAGTTAAAGCCTAACACCGGAATATTCTCCAGTTTGGAAATTATACGTCATGCGATAGTTACCCGCACCTGGTGAAGGGAAGGCAGGATCTGCATCACGCTTTTCGAATGTGCCACTCAAAGCTGTACCACCAGTGATCATGTGGTACTGTGTACCCCATACACCCTGTGTTTGGATCAGCTTATATGCGCCACTTGCATTGAATGTAACATCGATACGATATTCCGTATCAGTCACTTTGGTACAACGCTGCGTTGTGCTAAATGGTGCAGGCAGCGGGTTGTTCCAACCAGATGCTAACGCATCACCTACTAACCATAAAGTACCATCAGTTGGCGGCTCTACTTTAGGTGGTGGCGCAAATGGACGCGCTGTGAAAGAGAAAACATTAGATGCAAGCACTGCAGCAGAAGCACCCTGTGCTAAGCTCGCAGTTACGCGCGCTTGCATCGTGTACAATCTACCGAAAGTGAGACGCATATCATTACCAAGGATAGCATTCAGTTCCTTCTCTGTAAAAGTCTTAGACAGATCTGAAGCAATAGTGGTAACATATCTTCTACCGCTAGTGAAATTAGCGCCAGTAGTATCAATTTCTAATGTATAGGTTACGTTAGCTGAACTAACACCAGAAGTGAATTTATACTCAGGGTTTGTCCAACGCAATGTAATCGCTGTTTCATTTTCTGTCAATGCAGTCAGGCGAACAGCATTGGTGCTGCCGGTGAGCACTGGAGCCGTACCTCCTTCGAAGTACAGTTTATTCTCATACTTCTCGCAGCTGGTGCCGGCCAGAAGCAAAAGCCCAAGCACTGCTGACTGGAGTATTTTGATGTATTGTTTCATAATAGTCAGTTTACTTGATTAGTAGTTAGGATTCTGTACCAGATTCGGGTTAGCTACGATATCTGAAGAAGGCAATGGATACAGCTTTCTGAAATCTGCTACTGCAGTACCTGCAGCTACACCACCTTTCCAAGGCCAGAGATAAGTGCCTTCTGTGAAACGACCGTAACGAATCAGGTCTGTTCTGCGGTGACCTTCCCAGTACAACTCACGTGCTCTTTCATCCAAGATGAAGTTCAAAGTAAGTTGACCAGAGTTAATATTAGCCTGAGTCTGGTTAGAAGTTTGAGCATGAGCACGCTGACGCAGATTGTTGACATAAGTCACAGCCGTATTAATATCGCCACCTGCACCGCCTCTTACCACAGCTTCCGCATAAATCAGGTACATTTCAGCCAAACGGAACAGCGGGAAATCAATATCAACCCAGTTTACAAAGTTTGCTGGGCGAGCACCTAATCTATTTACATTTCTATACTTAGTGATCGCATAGCCATCTTTGAAATTGGCAATATCTGCAATATCCAGATTGTGCTGGAAAAACTGAGCGCGGCTATCTGTGTTACCAGAAACATCAGAGAACAACGCAGGAATATTCTTGGTTGTACGAATACCACCCCAACCGCCATTGATACCAGAGTTAGCAGCATTCATATCACCACCAACTGAAGCATGGGTTAAGAAAGTAGTACCACCCCAGTTCTGTGTACGCTGACCATCATAGTTCAATGTGAGGATAAACTCATTGGCGTTTAACTGATTGTCTGCTAACATCAGGTGACGGTAATTACCCACCAATGTATAACCAGCATCAATGACACGCTTAGCATACACAATCGCATTATTATAATCAGGCGTACCGGTATACACACCAGCATTCAGGTACAATCTTGCCAACAAAGCCCAAGCAGCAGCTTTATCTGCACGGCCGTACTCATTACTTCTTGCAGCAGGCAAATCAGCTTCAACAGCTCTCAGTTCTGTTACAATATAATTGTACAGATCAGCACGCTTGATTTGCTTTGGAGGCGTAGCACCAATTGGAGAAGCATCATCAATGAATGGTACATTACCAAACAAATCTAATGCAGCCCAATAAGCATAAGCGCGCATGAAGCGAGCTTCAGCCTTAAAGGTTTTTACGGCAGTAGCATCTGCACCTGTAATACCTCTACGAGCCAAACGATCATCAGCAGCTTCGCGAATAAATTCATTCGCTACAGTAATGCTGTAGAAAATACGGTTATACAGACCTTCCAACATGGGGTTGCTAGAACTCCAGTTCATGTTGTGGAAGTCGCGGATACCGGGGTCACCCCAAGCAACTACTGCTTCGTCTGTGCTCAGTTCCTGAGCTTTCCAGAACAAACGCAGGTAGTCTGAAGTACCCTCATCAATATTGGCAAGGTCACCTGCACCGGCAGGACCTGCGTTACCTGTGGTTGCGAAAGAGCCATACACTTTAGCGAGTACAGTTTTGTATCCATTTGCATTGGCGTAAACTGTCTCAGAGGTTTGGTCAACTTCCGGCTTAATATCCCACTTCTTGCAAGAGCTTACTGTAAGCGCAAGCACCGCAAGCAGGGAAAATAGCTGAATGGAAATCTTTTTCATATTCATCTGAATTTATCAAGATTAAAAATCAAGGTTCACACCCAATACAATCATTCTTGGACGAGGGTAAAGATTATTATCAATACCACCCGCGATCTCAGGATCGATACCACTGTACTTGGTGATGATGAATGCATTCTGTACGTTCAGAGAAGCACGCATATTGATGCCTTTGGCAACCTTACCAACATTGTAACCAACGTTGATATTATCCATACGCAGGAATGATGCATTCTCTACATGGTAGTCAGACAGCAACTGTTCTACACTATTGGTAGCGAAGTTGGTAGTCAGCACTTTTCTAGAAGCATTGGCCAAGAAGCCGTTTGGATCCAGAATACCGAAGTAAGTACCACGAACAGAATTAAAGTTGTTGTACATGTAGTTGCCAAAAGAACCACGCAGTACAAAACCGGCTGTCCACTTCTTATAAGACAAAGAAGAGTTTACACCCAGTAATACATCTGGTTCTGGCGACATATAACGATAACGGTCTTTTTCATTGATCACACCATCACGGTTGCGATCTTCGAACAGGTTCTCGATAGGGTTATTGTTCTTATCATATACTTGCTTGTACACGTAGAAAGAACCTGGTCTGTAACCAACACTATTGATCTGCACAAAGTTACCAGTACCACCGGCGATAAAGCCACGAGGCGCACCTGGATAGTTAGGATCAAATACGCGTGTCAGATTCTTGATTTCGTTGCTCAGGAAAGTGAGGTTGAAACCAAAATCCCAGTTCAGGTCTTTTGTACGCTTCAGGTTGGTATTCAAAGTAAATTCCAAACCACGGGTATTCAGTGTACCAACGTTTGTTGTTAACACGTTGCTGAAGTTTGTACCAACAGGAATAGGAATGGTGTTCAACAGATCTTCGTTATCCTTATTGAAGTAATCAATACTACCACTGATCTTGTTATTGAACATGCTGAAGTCGATACCAATGTTATAAGACTTCAATTGCTCCCACTTCAACAAAGGATCGTACGCTGAAGGACGCTGCATCTGATAGAAAGTATTACCAAACTGATAAGATGCAGTCAGGTTACTCTGAGAGTAGATAGGCAGGAATGGGAAACTACCACCAACAGATTGGTTACCGTTTACACCATAAGCAGCACGAAGCTTCAGGTCATTGAATACTTTGCTGTTCTTCATGAAGTCTTCTTCGCTGATACGCCATGCAGCAGCCAAGGCTGGGAATGTACCCCAACGTGCAGGATCTCCTTTCAGACCAAAACGAGTAGAACCATCACGTCTGATTGTTGCAGTCAGGATATACTTACCATTGTAGGTGTACACCAAACGAGCGTAATAAGACATGAGTGAGTTTTGGAAAGGCTCATTCAAACGACCAGCATAGTTAATGACTGTACCGTTTGCACGTCTGTTAGGGAATGTATCAGAAACCACACGGAATGACTGGAAAGAATAACCTGCAGTCAGGTCAATACGGCTATTGATAGAACGCAAATCCTTAGCATAATTCAAATAGAATTCAGCAAGGGTATTGGTATTATTTTGATTGTATTGGTTGTTTACACCACCCTGGTAGTAAGATTGCGCAGCACTATCTGTAACAAAGATGTTTCCTTTACCACGAGCTACATCATAACCTAAGTTCAGGTTGGCACGCAGTTCAGGCAGGAAGTGAAACTTATAATCTACCTGCATATTACCAATGCTTCTTACGGCATCGCTTCTATCATCACGCATATTCAGCAGACCCATTGGATTACGCTGAGACAGCTGGTTAGGCTGGTTGCTTGCGTTCAGCCATTCCCAATAACCACCAAAACGGTTGTTACCAGACAATACAGGCTGAGTAGGATCGAAAGAAACGGCGTTACCAATAGCGCCTTGGTTAGCGAACTTATTCTTTGTAGAAGTTCCTTTTACATTCAGGTTCACCTTCAGGTGATCGTTCATGAATGAAGGGCTCAGGTTAACAGCTGCAGTAATACGCTGCATATTATCTGTCTTCAGGATACCATCCTGATTCAGATAACCAACTGATAAACGATAAGGCATTTTACCTGCAGAACCGGTCACGCTCAGGTTGTTGTCTGTCATGATAGCTGTTCTGTAGATTTCATCTTGCCAGTTAGTGCTGGCATTACCCAGACGAGCTTTTTGCTGTGCAGTACCTCTGGCATTTACAACAGCACGGAATTCATCAGCAGACAATACATCAACTGTCTTACCAACTGTAGAGATAGACAGGTTTGTGTTAAAGCTAAACTGAGGCTTTCCTTTCTTACCCTTCTTCGTAGTGATGATGATAACACCATTAGAAGCTCTTGAACCGTAGATAGCTGCAGCAGATGCATCTTTCAGTACGTTAAAAGTTTCGATGTCGTTAGGGTTAATCATGTTCAGCGGGTTGGCAGAACCGGCGATGCCAGATTCGTCAACAGGCACACCATCGATCACGATCAATGGGTTGTTAGAAGCCGCTAAAGAAGAACCACCACGGATCAGGATACGAGATCCCGCACCAGGAGCACCGCCACCAGGTGTAATTTGTACACCGGCAACTTTACCATTGATGAGTTGTTCCGGAGAAACAATCGGACCTTTTACAAAGTCTTTCGCTGAAACGGAAACAGCAGCACCGGTTACATCTTTTTTACGCTGGGTACCATAACCAATGACCACTACATCTGTTAGGGCCGTATTGGTTTCTACTAATTGTACCTCAATGATTCCAGTACCTACAGCAACTTCTTGTGCAGCATAGCCAACAGAAGAAATCACCAAAGTAGTAGCAGAAGCAGGAACGCGCAGGCTGAATGAACCATCCTGTCCGGCAGCGGTACCGGATTTTGTTCCTTTGATTGTAATGGTGGCACCTATCACAGGGCTACCATCTTTTGTGCTGGTGATCTTACCGGTCACCAACTTGTCTTGTGCTAGTGCAGGCATGCAAAGCATCACCAGCGGCAAGACCAACGCAATGAGCAGTCGTTTAAGATTCATAATTCAGGTTTTACTGGTTTGCAAGAAAATTTTCATTTGATTGAAGGGTTGTTTGCTTTTGTTGAGTCATCTATATAGAAAGGTTTTGTTTACTGAATAATGAGTTTGGTTGTTTTGCTTTGCCCATTCACACGCATCTCAATAAAATAGAGTCCATTTGAAGGCTTAGCGGAAAGTGTTTGTAGATTAACCGATTGCTGATACACACCTTTGTTTCTTCTACCATTGAATAACTGTGCAATTCTCTTGCCTTGCATATCAGTAAGGTATAAACCCACTTGTGCATTCAATGGCAGTGTATAGGTAATAGTACCTGTTTGGCGCATTGGGTTGGGACCAAGTTCCAGTTTCACTTCATTCATCCAAACAGGCTGTGCAGGTGTTATAGCAGTTGTAACTGCACCGCGTACATCTTTACTGGTATAAATATGGTATTCAGCAGGTGCTAACGAAATATTCTGTGCACCACCTGCAGCTGTAATCGTGGTTCCTGTTAAATAACTGTACCAAGTGCCGGCAGTAGGAAAGTTTACAGAACTAGTGGTAGCTGTTACACCAAAATTGCCCACCACCACAATCACTAACGAATCGCTGTTGATGGTCATGGTCTTAAATGCACCACTAAAATTCTGACTCACACTATTGCTGGTGAATGTGGTCAAGTAATTAGGTGTTCTGCGCAAGCGGAACAATTCTCTGTACACATTATAGAGTGCTGCGCGATTGGTTTCCGTACGATAGTTCCACAAGACTGGCTTGGGTGCAGTACGACAATCATTATTGATACTGCCGTTCTCGCAACGGTTGATGGATTGATCATAACCCAACTCACCAAACTGCCACATCAATTTCGGACCAGGCATCATTGCCCAGAATGCAGCAGCCATTTCTGCGCGCTTCAACGCAACAGGTAAGGTATTCACCAAATGGCCGGTATTACTGGTAGATCCATTTTGCAATGCATCAAAAATGATGCGTTCTTCATCATGACTCTCCATATAGGTCATCAAGTGTGGTTGCGACCAACCTCTGCGTGTATGCAAACCCCAATCGAAATTACTATTACCCAGATTCGTTGCTTTCACCGCTTCGCGGAAAGCAAAATTGCTATTACCCCAGAGCAGCATACCATAATTCGCTAATTGTGTTTCTTCATCGTTATTAGCAAAATGCTCTAGTATGCAATAGCTGCCGGGCAGTACTGCTTGCATAGAATCGTAAATGCGCTTCCATGTATTGATACGCGTGATATCTGTATTACCCCATGCATTTACATCATTGGGATTATTAGTTTGTGTGAAGCCTTTAGATAAATCCCAACGGAAACCATCAATCTTGTAATTAACTAACCAATGACGCACCACACGTGCGACAAAGTCTTTAGTAGCCTGTGATTCATGGTTCATATCATACCCAACATTGAATGGGTGTTTAGCATCGGGATTAAACCATGGATTATTGGTAGCGGGTTTGTTATTTGTAGCATCCCAATAGAGTTGCACCATGGGTGATTGACCAAAAGAATGATTCAATACCATATCCATGATGACAGCAATGCCTTGTTTATGACACTCATCAATGAATTGACGCAAAGCGTTCTCTGTACCATACATTTTATCTGGCGCGAAATAGAAACTCGGATTATAACCCCAGCTATTATTGCCTTCAAATTCATTGAATGGCATTACATGAATCGCATTGATACCAAGGCGTTTCAAATAAGTCAATGTATCGCGCAGCACATTCCAGTTTTGTGCAGCAATGAAATCGCGCACCAATAATTCATATACCAATAAGTTGCGCTTATCAGGTCTGGTGAAATTCGCCACCTGCCAGTTGTATGCAGGCTTGGCTGTTTGCAGCACACTTACAATACCTGTTGTTTTACCGGTTGGATATGCTTTGAGTGATGGATAATTACTAGCTGGAATAAAAGGATCATTGAATGGATCCAATACTTTTTCTGTGTTATAATCTGCTACACGCAAACTGCCATCCACTAAATATTGGTAAGCATATTCTGTTCCGGGTGTAAGACCTGTAATGCGCAGCCAGTGGCGATTACCGTCTTCTGTTCTGTTCATTTGGTAATTCAAACCGGCAGTCCAGTTATTGAAATCGCCCAGCACCATCACACTTGATTTACCTGGCGCATAGAGTACAAGTACAGCAGAAGTATCGCCGGGCTGGTAATTGATTCCATCCTTCACACCGGCAGGTAAGGGTGCTACATTCACTGCAGCAGATACAAAGAAATTGAGTGTGTCTCTCACTGTAGTACTGCCTGCAACTGCTTCTGCAATGATTTGCTGATTACCAGCAGCAGTAATATTTGCACTGCTGCTAAGCGTTGTAACAGCGTTTTGTGTTGCTAGCTGCGTACCATTGAAGAGAATACGCATGTTGGCCGCTTCACTAGCTTTTGCGTTGATGTTGATGCTCTCACCAATAGATTTTGTAATCGGTTCTGGCGTAGGCGTAAACAAAGGTTGTCTGAAAGGCTCATCTATGCGAACAGCAGCAGATGCAGTGTACACAGGTACATACATGTCTGAACCATCTGTATTTCTTTGCACCTTATTGCCATCGCCACTGCGGAAGAGAATAGAAATTTTAGTGATGCGCTCTGTAGCATCTGTAATGCCAAAGAATGTGCGCAAACCACCTGTAATCGTGTACTTCCATTGATTGTTACCCAATGAACTACACTGGGCTTGTGTGTTAGCTGTACCCCAAGTAAACTTTACATATTTCCAATCAGAAGCACCTGTACTTTTTGTGGTGATCACACCTATATGCACATAAACATCTGTTAGTGGTGTATGACCGCGAAGGCCTTGATTACCTTTTGTAGCATCACAGGTAATTTCTACTGTGTTTGACGATTCTGTTATAAAAGAAGGCGACCAGGTCAATAGCTGCGTATTGCCCCTAAGCACTGCGAAAAGCAGTGTGGTTAAGAAGATAATTCGGATGGCCACTACAATCGTTTTACTGCAATCGTTTGCGTTGAATGTGTAATTTTAACACATTACTCTACAAATATGTGTATTTTTTACACATCATCAAAAAAACTTTCAACCTTTTAGAAAGATATCTTAAACAAAGCCTCCACAAACTGCAATCGTTTGCAAAAAGAAAAGCGGGAAACCTGCTCCCTATTTGGGTTTTGGCAGCTAATTTTAGACAACACCCTCTTAAACGATTGATTGCTATGCAGTTTCAGAAACCCAAGCTGAGCTTTCGCCAGATCATCAACATGAATGTGGGTTTTTTTGGTATTCAGTACAGCTTCGGTTTGCAACAAAGCGCTGTAAACCCTATTTACGATATGTTAGGCGCCAGACCAGATGAGATCCCCCTGCTCAATCTGGCTGGCCCCGTTACGGGACTATTGATTCAACCCATAATCGGTGCTATGAGTGATAAAACATGGCACCCACGCTGGGGCAGGCGTAAGCCCTATTTTTTCATTGGTGCCTTACTATGTAGCTTGTGCCTCTTTATCTATCCTTTCAGTAGTAGCTTATGGATGGCCGTAGGACTGCTATGGGTATTAGATGCGGCCAATAATACTGCTATGGAACCTTATCGTGCATTTATTGCCGATAAATTATCCCCAGAGCAGATGGCCACAGGTTTTCTATCACAAAGCTTTTTTACCGGCTTGGGTATCACACTAGCCAATGTGTCTTTATTCATCTTTCAGAAAAATATCACCGGTAGCCTTGGCGCAATTCCTTATTGGGTATTTGGCTCCTTTTTCCTAGGTTCTGTTTGTTCTATCGCATCAGTTAGCTGGAGTATGGCCAAAACACCTGAAATACCACCTACACCGGAAGAACTGGCCGAGCTGCAAAAAGAAAAGCTCAGCATACTAACCCCTTTCAAAGAAATTCCTGCTGCCATTATGGACATGCCCAAAGTGATGTGGCAATTAGCACTGGTGTATTTGTTTCAGTGGTATGCGCTCTTCTGCTATTGGCAGAATGCGGCCAAGAGTATTGCGCAATCTGCGTGGAAGACCAATAACTATCAGCAAAACCCTTTGTACGATGAAGCTGTGGGCTGGACTGGTCTCGTAAACGGCTGGTACAATATTGTTACTTTTCTTTCGGCGTTTGCATTAGTAGGACTTGCCAAGAAATACAGTCCCAAAGGAGTACACATTATTTGCTTGATATTGGCTGGTGTAGGATTATTAATCTTTCCGCATATTGAAGACAAATACCTTTTCTTCATCCCCATGACGGGCTTTGGTATTGCTTGGGCCAGTATGATGGGTATTCCTTACCTAATGGTTGTAGGCAATATTCCGAAAGAACGCTACGGTGTATATATGGGTATCATCAACATGATGATTGTGATTCCGATGATTTTACAAAATATCAGCTTTGGCTATATCCTCAAACATTTTCTGAACAATGATCCGGGCAAAGCCATTTCCTTTGCTGGTGTTTTCTTGCTACTGGCAGCTATTGCCACAACATTGATCAAATCAGCAAAGCCAACCGAAAGCGTACAAATGCCAATGGGTGGCGGACATTAAACTGAATCTGATGGAACAGATACTTTGCATTGGAGAAGCATTGATCGATATGATTTGTACAGACAAAGGAACTAGGCTGTCTGCAGGACAACATTTTTTGAAAAAGCCTGGCGGCGCTCCTACCAATGTAGCAGCAGCTATTGCCGCTTTGGGCGGAAAAGTAGCCTTAAGTGCAAAAGTGGGCAAAGATCCTTTTGGTACACAGTTGATTGAAGTCATGCAAGAATTTGGTGTAGACACACAATGGATGCTCCGCGATGAGCATCACTTCACTACACTGGCATTTGTATCCTTGATGGAAAATGGTGAGAGAGATTTTGTGTTTAGCCGCGGTGCTGATGGACAGCTGAGTGTACAAGACATCAAAGCTATTGATGTATATAATTACGGCATTGTTCATTTTGGTTCTGCTACCGGCTTCTTACCCGGACCATTACAAGATGCTTATAGCGCTTTGTTGAAGCAATCATTGAAAGCAGGCAGATTCATCAGCTTCGATCCAAATTATCGACACTTACTCTTTAAAGACAAAATTGATTCATTTATACAGCATTCATGGTATTTTCTAGAAGCATGCGATTTTTTTAAAGTGAGTGATGAAGAAGCACTACTGCTGACAAAAGCCACAACGGTTGAAGAAGCTGCCACTATTTTTTTACAAAGAACCAATGCGGTATTTGCTATTACACTAGGAAAAGATGGCACCCTTATGGGCCACCAAAATCAAACAGTACAAATTCCCAGTATCCCTGTTAAGCCGGTTGATACAACAGGCGCAGGCGATGCCTTTGTTGGTGCACTGCTTTATCAGCTGAGCCAGCACAATATTGCTGAGATGAAATCGCTCAGTAAGGAACAATGGGCAAGCTATATGCAACAGGGCAATAAAGCTGGCGCGCGTACTTGTGAGTATATGGGCGCCATGGAAGCATTCAAATTTTTAAGCAACGATATTTTCAACTAGTTCATCATGTCTTTGCAAAAAGTTTCTTCACTGCTGGCAGAAAGCAAAACTGAAAAAGCATTTGCTGACAGATTGTATGCAGCTGCACTAACACTGGAAAGATTGTTCCATCAGTTGTATCAGGGGCATCCTGCAGCAGAAGCCGCTTATGAAGGGCTGCTGAAAACAATTATTCAAGCGCATCAACAACGATCCAAAAAATTACAGGCTTACGATCAGGAGAAAGCTGCCAAAACACATTGGTATCTCTCCAATGAAATTGCAGGTATGAGCTTGTATGTAGATCGCTTTGCTGGTTCATTAAAACAGATGCCAGAGAAGTTAGATTATCTGGAAGAGCTCGGCATCAATTTTCTGCACCTGATGCCCATCTTTGAAAGTCCGGCCAACGAAAGCGATGGAGGCTATGCTGTTTCTGATTTCAGAAAAGTAGATGCTCGCTTCGGTAATCTGAAAGACCTCGAATCGTTGGTAAGCAAAATGCACCAGCGTAAGATGTACCTTATGCTGGATATTGTGCTGAACCACACTTCGCACAAACATGCTTGGGCGGAAAAAGCCAAGGCAGGAGATCTTTTCTACAAGGACTTTTTCTATTTCTATCAAGATCGTAACCTACCCGATCAGTTTGAACAAACCATGCCGGAAATTTTTCCGGAATCGGCTCCAGGCAGTTTCACTTACGTACCTGAATTACAGGAATGGGTGATGACGGTCTTCCACAACTATCAGTGGGATTTGAACTATACCAATCCGCATGTGCTTGTTGCCATGTTGGATACGATTTTCTTCTATGCCAATCTGGGTGTAGATATTCTGCGCATTGATGCGCCAGCATTTATTTGGAAACGCTTGGGCACTACTTGTCAGAATCTTCCTGAAGCACATATCTTGTTACGCATCATCAAATGTTGCGTAACGATTGCTACGCCTGGTATGGCATTATTAGGCGAAGCCATTGTTGCACCTGCTGAGATCATGAAATACTTTGGCACAGATGAGTTTGTTGCAAAAGAATGTGACTTTGCTTATAACGCAACACATATGGCGTTGCAATGGGATATGCTCGCAACCAAAGATACACGTGTGATGCTGGCAGCACAAGAGCAGATATTGCGCAAACCATATGGCACTAGCTGGATTACTTACACACGTTGCCACGACGATATTGGCTTAGGCTACGATGATAGCATGATTGCTGTTGCAGGCTTTAACCCTTTTGAACACAGACGATTTTTGAAAGATTATTATGCCGGCACTTATGAGGGATCACCTGCAGCAGGCGCTTTGTTCTCTGTAAATCCCAAAACCAATGATGCGCGTATCAGTGGCACGCTGGCGTCTTTGTGTGGTTTAGAGAAAGCAATTGATGCGAATAATGCGGCAGCCATTGATGATGCGATTAATAAGATTCTATTGATGCAAGCCCATAGCTTTTTCTTAGGTGGTATTCCAATGCTGTTCTATGGTGATGAGATTGGCTATACCAATGACTATAGTTATTTGCAAGACGCAGGAAAAAGCTACGACAACCGATGGATGCATAGACCAATCATTGATTGGGAGAAAAATGCACAGCGAAAAAAATCAAACACCGTTGAAGCAAGAATATTTAACGGCACCAAACAACTCCTAGCCATTCGAAAGCAATTATCCATTATTGCAGACAGCAGTAATATTACCTGGGTAACACCACACAATATTCACGTAGCTGTTTATGTGCGCAAATATGGTGCAGAGCGATTCTTTGGCGTATTTAATTTTAATGATGCACCAGCTTATTTAACCTGGTATGCGTTTAAAGAACATGAACTCACCAGTAATACATTATTAGATCATTGGACAGGACAAAAACATGTAGTGGGTAATGATAGAGAACACTTGATTGTTCCGCCACATGGTTTTTGTTTGTTGACGCCTGCTTAATCTTTGCCGTATAGACTGATGAGTTTGAGTAAAACGCCATTGGTCCAGCCAAAACCATCCTGACCGGGATACTCGCCGCCACCGGCTTCCAATGTAGTATTCTCTACATTGTATTTCTCCATCATTTTTCCGGTGCGTGCATATACATCAGTGTTTACCTGAATCCATCGCTTGGCAATGGTTTCAGCCAATTGATTTTGCTGGTAATTACGTAATCCCTGTATCGTCATCCACTGCAATGGCGCCCAACCGTTAGGCGCATCCCACTGCTGTCCGCTATGCACCAAGGTCGTTACTACACCACCCGCTTTGAGAAAGTCCTGTTCTACCACTTTCGCAATACGAATTGCTTGTGCTTGAGTTGCTATTTGAAAAAATAATGGAAATGCACCTGCAATGGTTTTATTTGTCATTTGCTGTTTGGTACTGATGCGCCAGTCGTAATAATACCCTATTGCTTCATTCCAGCAATAACGGATGATGGCAGCTTTTCTTTTGGCAGCCAATTGCTCCATTTTCTTTGCTGCAGCAGATTGACCGTTTAATTGATAGGCTTTTGCCAAAATGGTTTCTAAACGATACATGAGTCCGTTTAAGTCAACGGGAATAATATCTGTTGTAGCAATGGTGGCGATTGATTGGTTATCTGTAAACCAGCGTGTACTAAAATCCCATCCACTCTCTGCGCCACTACGCAGATCTCTACATACTCGTTTGTATACTTGCGATTGATTAGCTGCTCCAGCTAGCTTTGCCTGCTGTGTAGCAAGCTCATGATCTTCACGATAGCTTTCTTGACGCGGCGCATCGCCTGCATCATAATAGCGAGAGAGTATCGTTCCATCAGGCATCACAACATTATGTTTCGTAGGTGCTGTCTTATCTGTCCAATAGGCGTACTCCTTTTCCAATACAGGCAGATATTTTTTATACACGACGTCACCTTTATGCGTTGAGAGCAGTTCTACCATCAAGGCAAAAAAGGGCGGTTGAGATCTAGATAGATAATAAGACCTGTTACCATTAGGCACATGACCGTATGCTTTGATGAGATAAGCAAAATTGTCGACCATACTTTCTATAGTTGCAACCTCCCCACTTTCTTCCAAGCCTAGCATGGTGAAATAAGAATCCCAATAGTAAATCTCTCTGAAACGACCGCCGGGTACAATATACGCACCGGGCAAAGGCAATAAACTACTACCTACAACAGGCTTATCTGCATCGCGCTTTAAGCTGCCCCACAGATTTTTAATGTGCGTGGCTACATCTTTCTCAGGTTGCACATATTGTACTGTTTTGGGTGCAGCTGGCAGAATAAAATTATCTGCGACAAACTGCTTAAGAGAAAAACCAGGCTTAGATTTTTGCTTCTTATAAGCAGCAACAATACTTTCCGGTTTGCCCTTGGATACACAATCCACAAAGGTTTTTCCATCGGGAAATATTCTTTGTAGTTGAATGTCTTTGAACAGCACACCGTATAGCTGATCCGGAGTTTTTACCGGTTGTTGCGTCATAAAACCAAAAGCAAATAATATGGCAAAGGCGCGCAGTAACTTATGCATATGAGTAAGGTTAAACAATCTCAGCCCTAAATTAGTTAAAATCAGAGTCTGGTTGTTATTGCACAGCTGAAGTTTCTTCCATCTGAAGGCCATACACCCGGGCCTGGATACAATGTTGGTCGTTTGGTGAAATACTGCTTATCAAACAGGTTATTGATATTCAGCTTTATTTCTAAACTTTTACTTATACGAATAGAACATGCTGCATCTAACAGCGAATAAGCAGGCACCAATCCAGCTGCACCGGTGGATTTAATAGGCTCAATTGTATTCAATGGGTCAGCATAAGAAGATGCTGTATAACTGTACAGAAGTTGAAAATAGATCATCCTATGCTGCACTTGTACACCGTTTCTAGAAATCAGTATAGGAGCACTTTCAACAAACTTTTTTTTGAGCGAAATATTCTGATTACCGCTTCTCGCCGTTCCAGAAATATATCTGGCATCTGTTATTGCAGTGGAAGTAAACAATGTAATACCTGTTTGTTTATTCAATGCAAATTCAGTTTGTAGTAATAGCTCTAGTCCGTTGGTTCTTGAATCACCGATATTAGTACGCCACAATATCAGGTTATTCGACGCATCTGTTTTTACAAGAATACCAAAGCGGTTATTGTATCGAAGCTGGTAAGCAGTGATATCCCATCTTAAAAACCTCCAACTACCTCTGAATCCAATCTCAGCATTATACCCTTTGGCGCTTTTGATTGCAGGGTCTACCTCCTCAAATACAGAACCAGGAATCAGATCCCTGAAATACATAGGTCTGAATGCCTGTGATATTCCACCATATAATTCTGTATTTCGCTGAGAAGGCTTCCACAAAAAATGCATGCCAAATAATGGGAACTTATTAGGTATATCTAAAGGCAGTTTATTTGCCTGATAGTAAACAATCTGGCCACGCATACGCGTTGTACCCTGCTCTATTCTAAAGCCCGTATTCAAAGAAAAAGTCTTGCTGAGTTGTATTTTATTCTCCGCAAATAATGCCAGATTGCTGGTAAGTAAGTGTATGTCTCTACCCCAGGAACCAGGGATTATGGTAAGATCGTAATCACTGGCAGTAGTACCAACCCCAAATTGTCTTCTGCCTAAGTCATTATTAATGTACTGTAAGCCCGTACTCAATGTATTTGCTAATTGACCTATACGATATGCATATAAAACATTCAATTCTGTTGTATAGCTTCTAAAAATGTCAATATCTACCTGCCTACTATTCATTAGCCCAGTCTGTACATTAATACTATCTCTGATATTCACGGGTCTGTCGAAAAGGACACTACTTCTATTGCCTAGTATAGCAGAAACTTTCAACTGAACTGTAGCAGCCGATGAGGGTTTCCAATAAGCACTGAATGCTGGAATATGGATATCTGGGCTGTAATAGTTTCTGCTCCGGCTTGCTTGCCGGGGATTCTGGAGAAACATGCTATCCGTTAACGAACCGGATAGCCTATACAGGTAATAAGACCTTGACCATTCCAGCTGTAGAGTGAACTTATTGCTAATAGCATATTTTAACTGCACAGATGCTGCTTCTGCTTGGGATTGCTCATTATCGCGATACCCCAGTCTTCCACGTTTCTGGTAATATGCAAAATAGCTGAACCTCCCTGTACGACCTGAGACAGACGTATAATTGCTGAGTAATCTATATGAACCAGTAGTGGCAATATTCTCAAATGCAAATGGGCGAGTAGTATCTCCCTTTTTGGTAACATAATTGATCATGCCACCAAATTGTGAACCATATTGCAAGGATGCTGTACCCCTAACAATCTCAATACGCTCGATGCTTTCTAAAGGCATGGAGAAATGGCTGGCAGGATACCCGTATAAATCAGAATTGGTAATAAACCCATCTTTCCGATTACTGAATTCCCAGCCACGATGTGGATCCAACCCACGCATAGAAATATTCAGCTGATTACCTGCACCATCCATATCATACACAAAAACGCCTGGAATCTTTGCAAATACTTGTCTTGCAGATTTATTAGCAACATCTGCATTTGTGCCAGTTAAAAAAATTTGTTCTGTTTTTTTACCAGAATATAAAAATGTGCCCCTTACTGATGGCATTGCATTAATCTTATCTGCAGACCATCTTGTTGTTACCAAAACACTATCTAGATTCTGTACCCCATCAAAGATGGTATCGGACAGAGCATTTACTTGTCCGATACCATTTATGTTAAAACACACCAAAAAGATTATCAATAACTTTCCCATAAATCTCTCAATTTACACATATTCAAACTAATTGCCTGCTCCATCAGCTTGTGCACGAAGAATGGCATAACTACCTACTTGATTCCCAGAAGTTAGGCCAACTTCACAATCACTCCTGTAATGTATTGAGCCATATAACCTAGACAAGGATGCTTCCTTAGCCATTTCATTAAATTGGTTGGCTTTGGTAGGAATCAGATAGCCCAGAATGGTTGCCGCTGCACCACTAAATGTTGAATGCCCTGAAGTATATGCGGGAAAATTAGGGATACCCGTTAAAGTCTTGATATTGGTATTGACCTGAGAAGGACGCGGGTTATAGTAAGTATACTTTGCATCCCAGCATACAATCGCCGCATCCATCAAAGCCATGTTCAACAAAGCCATATTTCTTGCCCAGCGTACTTCACTCAAATTCAGTTTCACCATTTCTTCAGCAGCAATTGCATTCCAATGGCCCGGAGGTGTATAAGTACCTACCCCATCCGCCCAGAAATGAACAATGCGCATACGCTCGCGTGTTGGATTCTGACTATAGAACAATACTTCTTCTGTTTCTTTTCTGAACTGTTCAGATTTGGTAGAAGGAGGAGGCACCGGTCTGAGCTTTGTTACTAAAGTGAGCGAATCAAACAAAAAAGGCCTCACACGACCAAAGTAAGGTAACATTGGAGGTCGCAAAGGTAATTCCCTGCTAATCCATGGAGTTTCTCCCTGATTGATAGCAGCCGTTTCAAATTCACGCCACAATTCTACTCCATTCACAATACCCACAGCAGCACCCGCTCTATCTGTTCTGGCTCTTGCCACAAATCTTTGTGCAACTGCTTTACCCAAAGCTTCGCCAGCTTCTAAGTCGTTTCTGGTATTCGCGCCAGAAAGTAGTCTTGCTCTTCTGTGTTCTTCTGCTTTTTGCTGAATAAATGCCTGTTCCCCAGGAAATAGCAATTTCATCATTTCTACAGTAACACCATAAACTGCCGCATCTTCAGAAGGGTATGCAGGTGTTGTTTGTTGTGGTAGCATGGCTTGGATGCCATTATCCAACTGATAAGGTGCTGCACGATTGTATTGTTGCTTGTAGAAATACGCAGCTACCAATGCATCGTATTGCGCCGCACTCACATATGCATAAGCGCGCGCTGCATATGGCGGATTGGCAAATGGAAATAATGGATAAGCCAATGGATTATTGGCGCTTGGAATTGGATAGGTACCATCGGGATTCTGGTATGGCGGCAAATTATATTTGGCCACCAGTTCTCGCATAATCTCATTCCAACGCAATACCGCACCCGCGCTCCAGTATTTAAGTGATGCTTTATCTTCTGCTGTGGCATTCTTTTGCCAGGATTTGATTTCACTCAGCTGTGCAATAAAATCAGGCGTTCCTGTTGCCATAGGTGCAGGCACCGCAATCTCGTTAGCTGTGTTGAGTAATATGGGTTTCCAAGTGCCGGCATTTACATCTATTCTTGCCGGATTTAAAGCAGGAAATTCCTTACTGTTATCTTCTAGTTGTTTGTTGCAGGCTGTGATCAACAATACCATGCAACTACTGATGATGATGCTAATTTTTTTCATGGTTATTGTTTTTCAGTTGACACTTCTTTTGTTTTCTTTTTCTTAGCAGGAAAATCAATAATGTAGAATACGCCTGCTGCGAAAGCATTGGCTTGTCCCATATTTCTTCCGGCTACTGTTGTAAATGCATTACCGGTAAGCGATAAGCCATCCAGAAAAACATCCTCATATTTCAGATTGATACCTAAGCGTGTTGCATTCATCCTGTTGGAAGGAAAAGGCATATTGTTTCGGGTAATGTCAAACCCACCCAGGGTAGTCCATTGATCGGCCACTGCCTCTACAATCCAACCCTTATCACGGAAACCTGCCCGCCAGTTGAATTGCAAAGCATCCGGCATGTACACTTCATTGGTGTAATGCATTTCGGTGGTATAATAAGCCATCCTATCGATAGTGATATTGCTTCTGTGCACATAAGTACCACTGAATGTGGTGAACCAACTTCCGTACTGATAATCAACCATACCGCGTAAAGACAATGTCTTACTACGTAGTCCTAATGAGATCGGCAAATAGTCAGCAGCATAATTGGTTAAGGGTGCAGATGCGCCGCCCAGTGCATACACTGAGAAAGTGTGCTTACCCCATTCTTTCTCAATGGGCATCCATTTCACCCAAAGGGATAAATCCTGAATACCGCGCATACCCTTGAGGGTGCCTGCAGAAGCTTTTGTTTGAATATAAGGAATACCAAAAAGCAGGTTGAGTCTTCTGTTCACACCATAGTTACCCATGATGCTGACAGACTGGGTTGACACCCTGCCTAGGTTTTCATTGTCTCTTTTCAGCGTGCCTTCCCAGTAATTGGTCCAGCTGCTGTTACCATACATGATACCTGTACAAAAATTACGTTTGCTCATCATGATGGCATCAATATCAGTTTGCGCCTGAATGGCGCCTGCCGACAAACATACCATAAGCACGAGCACAATACGACGGATGGAAACATAAGATACCCTTCCGTCTTTACACAAAGACTGATGATTCATAGCAGTGTTTGAAAATGAAAGAACTTATTTCTTCATCTTCAGTTTCTGCACCAGGTAACCGCCAACTTTTCTACCCATATCTGTACTCTCGATACAAGATGGGTGAAAATGGATACCACCATAGAAACGTGCCCAGTTGTTCTCATCCGCAGCATGGCGGAAAGATTTGAAAGAACGATTGGGAATACCAAAATCTAACTCTGTAGAATCAGTGAAAGCAAAATTATCTCCAAACACACTGGTTAATGCTTCAGCAGCAGCTGAAGAAATGGTTGAGTGTCCGCAAGTATATTCAGGGAAAGCAGGTGTTTGCAAATAGGGCGCCCAGTTTGGATCAATGTATTTGTTGATCACTGTTTCAGGACGAACTGTATTGTATTTGTATTTCACATCCCAGCATTGAATGAATGCATCAAACAGGGCGATCCCTGTTTTAGCGATGGCATACACTGTTTCCGGAAAATCGGCTTTAGCTGTTTTGGCTGCAATACCTGCAACACTCATCCAGTGACCTGGAGGAGAGAATTTCTTGGTACTAAACATCACGTGTCCAACCACATTCATTTTAAAAGGATTGTCATCCCAGAATGCAGCAATATGCTTCTGTTCGTCTGTTAAACTATCCACCGCATTTTTCACTGCCATTACTTGCTTGTAATAGGCGCTGTTCTTATTGGTAATATCAAAAGGAATGGGTGGTGGCGGCATAAACTGATTAGAAGAATCCAGCACCATTGGTCTGATCGTCTTCCAAGCAGGTTCTACCGCAGAAGCATACATGGGTGGGGTGGGTACCCAACGGCCCGGTACATCCATGACTGTGTATTTTTCTGCACTTCTTGTTTGCGCATAATTGTCTTTCTTACTCCAGCGAATAATAATTGCCGCTACGCTGTCTGCAAAAACCTTACTAGCTTTCTCCACTTTAGAAGGCAGGCCTTTTTCGCGTGCCAGTGCCAGAATGCTATCGCGATAATCGCCCATACTTCCTTCAGGGAAAGTTACCGCTTCACCAACCTTGATATAGGCCAGCAAAGCAGCCAGTTCTACCGATACATTTTCCTTATCTGCTATTTGCGGACTTTGTTGCAAACCATTCAACTGGCCAGCCAATGTTTGATATTTATCAGGGTAACCTGCAGCAATGGCTTCATAGGCCGCTACTGCTGCATAACCATAATTACGCGAAGCAATCATCGGCGGGAAATTATTTCCCATCACCACATTATTCAATTCGTACACCGTGTTACAAAACAATTGCGGGTCTTTCAAGTAAGACTGATACGCATTATTCTGCTTACACGCACTGATACCGATGATCACAGCGATCATCCAAACAATTTTCTTCATAACTGGATATTATACGCTCAAGAAATACAACCGGTGCTACACCGGTTACACAATGGAACTGAAGGCAACGTACAAAGCGTACGTATGCTGTACAATGATTTATATCAGGCTTATTTCCGGCGGTTGCGCAGGGAGGTTGAAATGCCCGGCAGCACAGGCTTCAGCTGCATGAACGTACAGCAAGCCAGATCTGATAGTGACCATCCTAAACGGATCTGTCTCGATCTGTTGCTCATAATCGCTGAGGGCTTTCTTAAAAGCCGGCGCATTGTTTACAGGCTGCTTACTATCAGAAGAGCGCTGCATATCATAGGCCAGTTGGAAAAACGCATCTCTGGCATTTTGTAATCTTGCTTTATCGCTGTTGGGAATGCATTTGTAAATCATGCGTCCCTGCTCATACTTACGCTCTACGTATTTGTAGTGAATACCATCGATCACCACATCACCGTCTACACGTTCAAAGTTTTCCCAATCAGTTGTATACGGGAGATCAAGTGCAACACTTAACTCAATCAATTGCTGCTGATCATATTCACCAGCATCCAGTCTCGCTTCTAATTGCCTGTCCGAACGCTGCTGCAAATGGTTAACCAGCAGCTCGTATCCATACCAGTTGAACGCTAGCATGGCAATGAGTAATATGGCGAGCAGTTTCTTCAAGCAATCCGAAAATAATGAAATTATTTCACCACAAAAGTTTTCTTTTCAGGTCCAACCCCCGTGATCTTCAACGATTTCCACTTGGCCGGCAGTACAGATTTCAGCTGAGTAATTCCCTGAGGGGTGATCTCTAATCCGCCAAAACCCATTAGCATGGCCTGGATAATACCACCAGCCCCTGTTGCGAAATACGGATTGGTGCCGCCCTTGGTTTCTGCGATCACCCTGAAGGGAGGATTTATGTTTGGAATGTACGCATCGCGGAACCAATGATGGGCTTTATCCGCATCACCTAACCGGGCATAGAGCAAAGAAAATACGGCCTGTGTCATGGCAGGTGTGCCTTCATTGGGTACGCGCGTTTCATAATAATTCAGGTCTTTTTTAATGGCTTTGGGGTCTGTGACTTCTTTCAAAGGATAAGCCAGCAGGTTTACATCTGCCTGCTTGATACCTTCTCCATTATACATGGCATGCTCTCTGGTAACACCATCTGCAAATTTGAGGATGGGAATATTGCTCGCCACATGCGCCCAATCCGGATCAGCAGTAACGCCCAATAGTTTAGCAGCTTCAGTAGCAAACTGTAGATTGGCTTTAGCCGCAGCATTGGTGAATGCATTATTGTTGACATTCTCTGCCCACTCATCTGCTGCTACTACATTATTGATATCGTATTTACCCGGACCATTGCGCTCTACCCTGCTGGCCCAGAAATCTGCCGTAGCCTGTAAGATAGGCCAGCCTTTTTCGCGCAGCCATTGTTTATCCTGGGTTACACAATAATAATTCCAGGCAGCAATACCCACACAGGCAGTAATATGGTGTTCAAACGGACCGCTCAGCGCCCAAACCGGGGTTTCTTCCACGCCTGTTTCTGCACTCTCCCATGGATACATGGCACCCTTGTATCCTTTACTGAAAGCATTGCGCTTAGCAGCTTCCAATCTTTTGAAACGATATTCAACCATGCTCTTGGCCATGCCGGGCTGCAAGACTAAGAGTGAAGGATACATCCACAATTCTGTATCCCAGAATACGTGGCCGTTGTATCCTAGTCCGCTCAAACCCATGGGTGATGGCGAAAAAGCATTGACTTCGCGAACGAAGGAATACAAATGATACAGCATACTATGTACATCCTGCTGTGCTTCTGCATCGCCTTCTATCTGAATATCACTTTCCCAAAGTTTATCCCATGCTTGGGTATGAAACTGCAATAAACGATCTCTTCCTTCCAGCTTGGCGAATATGGTAAGGCGTTCAGCTTCATTCAAAGGATCATCATGATGCGCAGAAGTGATAGATGAACCTGCAATAGAAAAGCGATAGGTCTCTCCTGCTTTCAGTTGTTTGCTGAACTTAAGCAGGTGCATGTTATTGTCCCACATTTCATGAATCACACGAGGTTCTTTGCCATGCGCTTCGCCAAAGAGAAAAGTATTGGAAGCACACATGAGTAATTTACCGGTAGGACTTTTTGCTGAAGAAGTCAGGAGACTGATGGTTACATGCGGGCGATCAATCTCGTTGTAATAGTTCTGTACATCACGCAATGCATCCGGTGCTTCCATCACACTGGCACCACCGATAGTGATGTCTTTCTTAGGCGTGATGGTTACATCCATCAACACCGTATAAGGCAGATGACGCAAAGAGTAGTAAGTATATTGCACACTAGCTTTATCGCCCACATCAAACTTAGTGGTGAAAGCGGCTTTGCGCATATCCAGTTCCTGCACCATATTTTTTGCAGTGGAAGCATCCACGCGCCTGCCATCAATATCCAGGTTCATATTGAGCAGATTGAAGCTGCGCAGGAAATTGCTAACCCTGCCGCGGCCATACTGATCATAGGCACCAGCAAGTACCACATCTTTTACCTTGAATGGTTCAGGTGAGGACACAATACCAATCATACCATTGGCTACCGTGATGCCATAATAATTTCTTGGATCAAAATTGCTGGCACTGATCTTCCAAGGATCTTGTGCCACTGCAACAGCTACCAATAAAATTGCCAGTAGGGAGCAGAACAATCGTTTCATAAGTAGATATTAAGCGAATACAATTTATCAAAACTATCGCTGATTTGGCAGCCTGAATATTCGAACGGGCGCATCATTGCACACGGCAATCAAAGCCTGCTTTCCTTTTATCAAAATGGGCTGAATCTGCCTTACTTGCTCTTTGATAGACAGGCCCGGCAAGACCGATGCCACCCACTGTTTATTGCGCCTTTGTAAAAGAGTACCAAAGTCGGCATCATAGCGCCCCATCTCCACATTGTTCTCATAAAAATTACCGGCCAGTATGATTTCTCCTTTGCTAAAAAAAGCAGCCCTAAAAGGAGATAACTGCGCTTCCCAAGGCATGGCCTGCAGACTAAAACCACCTTTGCCATCATTGATGAGCAGGCTATTCGCCATCCAATTGGCTTCATACACTGCAGCATTACCTAGTTTATCTGCAGGTAATAATTGATCCAAACTTGCTTTGGCAAAATCTTCTGCAAAGAGAAATTGCTTTTTCAGTGAAGGCAGTTTCTTATCGAATTCCGCTTTATTGGCAAAGGGTATTTCTTTTCCACCAAGATAGTAAGTTAGTATTTGCTCTTTCTTCCCGTTACCATCAAAATCATTATAGTACATCCGCACCGGCTGAGCTTCGCTAGCTTTCAAACGAGTGTTCCAACCAAGATTACCTGCAATCAGGTCCTGGTCGCCGTCTCCATCTATATCAGCTGCGGATACAAATTGCCACCAACCTTTTTGTGTGATGAGTGATTGCTTTTGATATGATTGGCCCTTTTTTATATATGCATCAATACCTCCCCATTCGGTAGATATAATTAATTCATTTTGCTTGTCGCCATTGATATCTGTCCACACAGCACCAGTTACAAATCCTGCATCACTCAATGCAGGAGCAAGACTTGCTGTTGCATTCGTAAATCTTCCTTTTCCATCGTTGAGTAATAAATAGGAAGTTGGTCTTGCACCGTATTCCCAGGGCACAGCTCTTGCACCAATAAACAGATCAGGAAAGCCATCTTTGTTTATATCTTCCACTGCAATACAAGAAGCGGTGAGATAAACATTGTTGAATGCATCGGCCTGTACACGAAGATTGCCTTTACCATCATTCAGATAACACCTTGGCTGTTGGTGTGTATCATTACCAAAAAACTCATTACCACCTGAGGCTGTGATTAAGTCGGGATAACTGTCTCCGTTCACATCTATCCACACCGCCGCTACTTCTTCGTAAGCGGAATCAGCAATCAATGCGGGTTGTTTCATTTGTGTAAACTGTCCCGCACCATTTTGCAAGAAGACCACCGGAATACTGGTTTTAGATGAGCCGATGAATACATCTTCCAATCCATCTTGATTGATATCCGCCACCGCCAATGCAGGACCTTCACGAGAGACCATGTGAGGCATCAGCGGTTCACGATCGAATTCTACAAAATCATTCTCAGTATGCTTATACACTAATTTAGTAGCAGCAGTGATATCTTCTGCTAGCGCTGCGGGCTTGGCTTGTAATCTTGTAAAATCAAACTTGGGTAAACCTTTCTGCCAGCTAACTGATAATTGTTTTTCTCCTTTCCACTGAATACGCTGATAGGTTTGATCGGGCCAGACAAGCAAGATAGAATCAGGCTTTGCGCCTTGCATACCAATTAGCATAGGCACTTGCATGCTTGATTGAAATCCCTTCACCGCATAATTCAGATAGGTACGTGTTTCATTTTGCTGATAGACCAGCAACTGCGCGCCAATAGCATTGACATTATAATTACTTCCTTTTAGTTTGATTGACACATAAGTTGTAGGCTGTTGATCATTTAGTTGATTCTGATATATCATTACGGGATCAGCGATATTATTCACTACAATATCCAAATCACCATCATTGTCTAAATCTGCATAGACAGCCCCGTTGGAGAAAGTAGGTTTGTCATTCTTGATACGCGGTGCAATATCATCAAAAGCTACATCGCCTTTATTCAAGTAAAACTTATTCGGAATCTTAATTTCCGGATAGCGATTGATGAGTGAAAAATCTTTCTCGGTAACGGAGCTGGTTCTAATGCGCGACTGCAATTCCTCGTTGGACACAAAATTCACATAGTCAATATCATTCAACCTTTTGGGAATACCGTTTGAAATGAAGAGATCTTTCTTCCCATCATTATCAAAGTCCATGAAGAGTGTGGACCAGCTCCAGTCGGTTGCAAACACATTGCTGTATCTACCCACCTCACTAAATAGTCCATTCTTTCGGTTTAGTTGTAAGTTATTTCTTGTGTACTGATGCTGATAGCCGATACGAATCTTCATGTTAAACAAATCATATGCATCTTCACCCAATGAACGTTTCAGGATATAAGGATCCTGTGGCAGCATGTCTGCAGAAATGATCTCAGGATAAGCATCATTATTGATATCCGCTACATCTACGCCCATGGAATACTGACTGGTATGCATCAGCATATCGCCTGAAGCATCGCGAAACCGACCATTTCGATCATTGATATAGAGATAATCATTCTCGTGAAAATCATTCCCTACATAGATATCCGGCCAGCCGTCCAAATTAATATCCGCAACAGCCACACCTAATCCATAACTAATCGCAGAGCTTTCAATACCGCATTGTTTAGTAACATCGGTAAACTTCTTTCTATCGTTTCGGAATAATCTGTCACCAGAGAGCGGATGATACTTACCAAGAAACTGGCTTCGCGGACCAAATGTGCCATTCTGATGCACAGAATGATTTAGTAAAAACATATCTAAGTCGCCATCCAAATCATAATCCAAAAAAGCCGCCTGTGTGCTGAAGCCTGAAAAATCTAATCCATATTCAGCCGACTTCTCCTCAAACTGCGGAATACCATTTTGAATACCAGTACAAACCAATAGCTGGTTATGACTCTTTAAGATTTCATAGTTTCCTACGCGACACACATAAATATCGAGCAAGCCATCATTATTGATATCAACGACTGATACACCGGTTGACCAAGCACTGTCTCTTGGTATACCCGTTTGAGCAGAAACATCTTCAAATTGAAGCTTGCCCTTATTTAGGTAAAGTGCATTGGGCTGCTGATTGGCTGCAAAAAATAAATCGATCAGACCGTCCTGATTAAAATCACCCGCCCCCACACCTGCTCCATTGTAGAAATACATGTAGGTGAACATATTGAAGTCCGGCCGCGGCGTAAGTGTATTGGTAAAGCGAATACCTGTTTGTGACGATTGTAATAGTTCAAACAGAGCGGACTCTTGTTTTGCTTGCTTTTGTCCGCATCGGGTTAAGGATAGGGCAACCAAGAGAGCACAAAAGATTGCTAAAGGATATACTTGATACTTTTTCATGAAAATCAACATCACTTACGAAAATAAGTGTGCTACTGCAATTAGCTGATGTATTTCACTAAAAAAGCAGGCTAAATCTGTATTTTGCAGTAAGTGCCTTCTTGCACTTAAAATATTATTTCCATATGATGCGCATATATATACTATGCTTGACCTCCCTGCTGCTGGCTTGTAATCAATCTCCTAAACTCTTTCGTCAAATAAGGGCCGAACAAAGCGGTTTATATTTTAGCAATAATCTATCTGAAACACCTGAAAGAAATATTCTGAACTATGAGTATATGTATAACGGGGGTGGCGTAGGTATTGGCGACTTCAATCATGATAGCTTACCTGATGTTTATTTCACAGGTAATCTGGTACCTAACAAATTATACCTCAATAAGGGCAATCTCCAATTTGAAGACATTACTGAAGCAGCTGGTGTAAGCGGTAATGGCAAATGGTGCAAAGGTGTTAGCATCGTTGACATCAATCAGGATGGATGGGATGATATTTATGTATGTGCAGCAGTATTACCAGATTCAAATGCAAGAAAGAATATACTCTATATCAATCAGGGCATTGATCCTAAAACGGGTAAACCCACTTTCAAAGACATGGCTGAAGCATATGGATTAGACCACCAATCCAATACCCATATGGCCACATTTTTTGATTACGATAATGATGGGGATTTGGATGTCTACTTATTAATTAATGATCTTGATGGTTCATACCCAAATGAGTTCAGGCCGATACGTACCGATGGCTCAATGCCGAATACCGATAAGCTATTGCAAAACAATTGGGACAGTGTGAAACAACATGCAGTTTTTGTGGATGTTTCTGCTAAAGCAGGAGTGCTGATTGAAGGCTATGGGCTGGGTGTTAACATAACTGATATCAATATGGACGGGTGGAAGGATATTTACGTTAGCAACGATTATCAATCTAACAATATTCTTTACATCAACAATCACGATGGCACATTTACAGATCAATGTGCTAAGTACTTTAAGCATACCAGCAAAAATGCAATGGGTAATGATATTGCGGACATCAATAACGATGGCCTAATGGATATTGTGGAAATGGATATGATGCCGTCAGATAGGTATCGGCAAAAGATGATGTACAATGATATCAGCTACCAGACTTATCAGAATTTTGCACGCTTTGGTTATATGCATCAATATGCACGAAATACCTTACAACTAAACCAAGGTTTTGTACAAACAGAAAAAGATACCCTACCAAGAGCAGTATTTTCTGAGATCGGGCATTTTAGTGGTGTTACTCAAACGGACTGGAGCTGGGCGCCATTGCTGACTGACTTAGACAATGATGGATTACGAGACCTCATCTTAAGTAACGGCATTCCAAAAGATGTTTCAGATCTCGACTTTATGGCTTACAGAAACAATGCTGTAGCACGTGCTACAATTGGTGAAATGATGCAGCAAATTCCCGTCATTAAAGTCAAGAAGTTTGTTTACCGCAATACTGGACTGTTACAGTTTGAAGACATGTCTAAAGCATGGGGTATGGACTTTGAGTCTTTTGGCGCTGGTATGGCGAGTGCGGATTTGGATAAGGATGGCGACCTAGATATTGTTATCAATAATAGCAATGGGCCCGTCACACTCCTGGAAAACAGAGCCGAGGCTCAAAAGGAAAAACAACACTTCCTAAGAATCAGCTTAAAAGCACAAAAACCCAATATCACTGCTTTAGGTGCCTGGATCAGTGTATATCAGGGCAATCGAAAACAAGTCTATGAGTTTACGCATTATCGTGGATATATGTCTAGTATAGAACCCGTTGCCCATTTTGGACTAGGACAAGATACGCGCATCGATTCTATTGTTGTTATTTGGCCAAATAACACAAAACAAATCATCCAAAATCCGGCTATTGATCAACATCTTAATATTCAACAGCAAGCAGGGGCTGCGATTTTCACTTTCAATCATGATTTAACAAATCCATATTTCAAAGAAATTACCCGTGCTGCAGGATTAGAATATTTAGATATGCAAGAAGACTTTATAGATTTTAATATTCAAAAACTCATTCCGCATAAACTTTCACAATACGGACCATCGCTTGCAGCTGGTGATATCAATGGGGACGGACTACATGATTTAATTGTTGGCGCAGGATCGCCAGACTACGCAACTATTTTCTTCCAGCAGAAAAATGGACAATTCAATAAGCAGCTACTTACCAATAGTAAAGAAGATAAGTATCAGGATGATGCTGGTCTTTGTTTGTTTGATGCAGATGCTGATGGTGACCTTGATCTCTACATCGCTTCCGGTGGTGGTGAAAATCCACCGCAGCACAAAGCTTATGCTGATCACTTTTATTTGAATAATGGTAAAGGGCAGTTTACAGAAGTACTGAATGCTGTTCCAGATAATAGAACCACTAAAAGTTGCGTTAAAGCCAACGATTTTGATGGAGACGGAGATTTAGATCTCTTTATTGGTGGCAGATTTATTCCAAGCAGGTATCCTTCCCCAACGAGCAGTATCTTGTTGCGTAACGATTCCAAGTCAGGACAGATAAAATTCACCGATATCACTCAACAGGCAGCTCCACAATTGCAGCAGCTGGGTATGGTTACTGATGCAATATGGTCTGATGCAGACAATGATGGCAAATCAGAACTACTCATCACAACTGAATGGGGTGGTATTGAAATCTTTGCATATGCTAATGGAAGGCTTAAAAAACAATCTACCCCTTTACAAAAACTTACCGGTTGGTGGAACAGTATTTCTGCTGCAGATATAGATAATGATGGAGATATAGACTATGTTGTAGGAAATTATGGCAACAATGGTTATATCAAAGCCTCATCAACCCAACCTACCTCTATCTATGCGAAAGATTTTGATCAGAATGGCAGCTTCGATGCTGTGATGAGCCATTATCATATCGGCAAGCTCAAAGGAGAGGTTAAAGAGTTTCCTGTTGCCGGAAGAGATGATTTTCTCAAGGAAATGACAATCATGAAAGAGCGATTTCCCAATTACGGTAGTTACGCCGGAGCAAGTATGGAAGAAATATTTAGCAAAGAAACGCTCAAAGAAGCTATCAGTCTGAGTGCAGTGAACTTAGAAACAGGTTGGATTGAGAACAAAGGCAAATTGAGCTTTGAATGGCACGCACTACCTGCTGCTGCTCAATTCGCACCTATATATGGTTCACTATGCTATGATGTGAATAGTGACGGATGGCTTGATCTAATACTAAATGGTAATGAGTTTTCTATGGCACCGGCATTAGGAAGAAATGATGCACTAAATGGATTGGTGCTACTTGGTAATGGCAAAACATTTACAGTTATGCCGCCTTGCAACAGTGGATTTTATGTTGGCGGAAACGGAAAATCCTTGAGTGCATTAGCAGTAGGGAATCGATTAATGATAACAGCTTCTCAAAATAATGGACCATTAAAAAGCTTTATTGCTCAAACAGATTACTCTATCATTCCGTTAAAGCAAGATGATAAAACTGTTGAAATAACATTATTTGATGGTCAAAAAAGAAAGCAAGAAGTTTATTGGGGTTCTGGGTTCTTAACGCAATCTGCTAATATGCTTATAAAAGATAAAACTGTATCAAGTATTACCATAATAAATAACCAAGGCCAAAAAAGAACCATCCAATAATGAAACAATATTTTACATTATTTATACTGGTCATCTCACTGACCTGCTGTAAACAAAACACATCAAAAATCAGTTTACCCAATAGCGAGTTACAACACTATTGCAATCAAGTATTAACTGATGTAATTGTATATGACATTCTCACACCACCAGTTGCTAGTAGAATGTATGCCTACTCTAATCTAGCTTATTATGAAGCATTGAGACTGTACGCAGATAGCACTCCCTCGTTTTTATCCATGCTACATGGATTTGAGCCTATCAAAAATTTACCCGAGCAAGGAACAATTAATACTCGTTTGTCTGCATCAATGGCATTTATGAAAGTGGCTAAGGCTTTGGCCTTTTCAAAAGACAGTATTACCAATAAAGAAAAAACTATCCTAGCACAGTTTCAAGACCTAAGCAATGCTATTCAAAAAGCTTCTTTAAACTGGGCTGATACTGTTGCCACGCATATATTGAAAAGAGCAGCACAGGATAATTACAAACTTACCAGAGGCATGCCCAAATACAGTGTATTTGGAGAAAAAGGCAAATGGGTTCAAACACCTCCGGAATATGCCGATGCTACTGAGCCACATTGGCGCTTGATTAAACCCTTATTGTTAGACTCAGCTGCTGCATTTAAACCAGCACCGCCACCACCATATAGCCTGCAACCAAATAGTAAATATTATACAGAATTAAAAGAGGCCTATAATGTAAGTCTTACCATTACACCAGAACAGGATACGATTGCCCAATACTGGGATGACAACCCATTTGTTACCAAACACACCGGTCATTTCACCTATGCCAATAAAAAAATTACACCTGTTGGGCATTGGATTGGCATGCTCGCTATATTCAGTAGAATGACTAACACTAGCGAAGTGAAAACAGCTCAAGCCTATGCTATTGTTGCTGCAGCCATATTTGATGGCTTTATCTCTTGCTGGGATGAGAAGTTTCGGAGTAGTACTGTCAGACCTATTACTGTCATAAGAGAGGTTTTTAACCCTAAATGGGATGCTCTTTTACAAACACCCCCATTCCCAGAATATACCAGCGGTCATAGTGTAATTTCAGCAGCAGCAGCCACTACAGCTATCGCTTTTTTTGGCACAGCACTAGCTTTTCATGATACAACCGAAGTTAAATACCTGAATATGTCAAGAAAATTCACATCTATTCAACAGGCTGCAGATGAAGCTGGCATCAGTCGCTTGTATGGCGGTATTCACTTTAGATCAGCGATCGAGCAAGGTAAAACACAAGGCAACCGTATTGGTGAGCGATATATTCAACAATTGTTACATAAGCAAAATCAAGAACAGTAATTTTACGGAATAAAAGCGAGTGTCATGAAGAAAGGATATGTTGTTTTATTGATTGTTTTTACACTCATGGTGATACTCATGCTGATACCTGCAAAAAGACAGCATACAGAAACTGTAACCATTGCATGCCCCCCAGATGCTGTAACAAGGTTTATGGTATTTACGCAACAATGGAAAAAATGGTGGCCGGGCCAAAAAACAGGTGATAGCACATTTGCTTATCAAAACAAAGCATACCATATAAAGACAATCTTGCTCAACGGCTTTTATGCAGTTACAACTGATGAGAAATCTTCCATTGAGATCAGCTTCGTTCCTGCATTAAATAATCAAACACAGTTAACCGTGATTGCTACTACATTACTGCCATACAATCCAATTACAAGAGTTAGTGAATTACTTCAGCAAGTACACAAAAAAACTGCAAAGGAATTAAGTGAACATTGTCAATCTTTTTTCAATACCACCGCCAATGTTTACGGATACAAAATTGAAAGAACCAAAGTAAGTCTACTGAATTGGATGTCGGCCAAACAAGTATTTGCACAATACCCCAGTACTGAAGAGACTTATCAGGTTATTGCAGGCTTAGAAAAATATATTCAAGCCCAACATGGAGAAATCATTGGTGCACCAATCATACACATCAGGGCTTTAGATGCTACACAGTTTGAACTTATGACAGCTTTGCCGGTTACAGAACCAGTCACACCTAATCAACAGTACACCATTAAACAAATGGTTCCGGGCTTTATGCTGGTTGGTCGTGTAAATGGTGGTAATTATACTGTATCTGCAGCAGAGAAATCGATGGAAAACTATGTTCGGGATTATAAGAAACAATCACCTGCTATTCCTTTTCAAACATTGATTACTGATAGAAGAAAAGAGCCTGACACAAGTAAATGGATAACCCAGCTGAACTACCCGGTGTTTAATTAGACATTATTGCTGCAATATCTGCCAACTGCCATTGTTTTTTGCAATAATGTATGCTTGCTTTCCTTTGACAGTAATGGGCTGCATTTTTCTTACTTGTCCAGCCAATACACGATTTGGAACTTGAGTTACAACTGGTTTGCCAGCTTTCATGTGTAAGTAATTACCCTGATCTGCATCCATCCTACCTATTTCCACATTATACTCATAAAAGTTTCCAGCTAAAAGTATTGTTGGCTTTGCAGATGGTATTGAGACAATTGCTTTAAGAGTAGAATATTGTACAGCATCGGGTAAAATCATTGGCTGAAAGGATAGTTTACCTTGATTGATAAACACTGTATTGGCAAAATGATCTGCATAGCGCTGTTGCGCTGTGCTTAATTTCTTTTTACCGAAAATATCTTCAACAGAAGCTTTGGCAAAATCAGCCGCATAAAGAAACTTCTTCTTTAAAGCAGGCATACGTTTCTCTAACTGAGTTTTACTAGAGAAACAAATCTCCTCACCTTTCAAATAATAAGTCATTACCTGTTCTGCACTACCATTATCATCAAAATCATTGATATATAATTTCACCGGCTCTTTTGATGAAGCTTTCAATCTACTATTCAATCCAAAATTACCAGCTACAATATCCAGATCACCATCCCCATCTATATCAATAGGTGTACAGGTTTGCCACCA
>DALYHN010000001.1:0-16493 GCA_031970875.1 Chitinophagaceae bacterium | reverse complement strand
CCCGCAAGAAAGATATCCGGATAACCATCCTGATTCAAATCATCCACCACTACTTTACTGAAAGTACCATAGATATCAGGAAAAGCATTCAACACTTTCGTGAGTTTTCCTTTACCGTCATTTAGGTAGAGTAATGGCTGCTGATGCTCATCGTTTCCATAAAACTCATTACCACCTGTTGCAATCAATAAATCCAAATGTGTGTCTTTATTAATATCTGCCCATACTGCATCTATTTGCTCCCACATAGAATCCAGCTGCAATGCAGGCTGCGCCGAACGCTGAAAACGTCCGGCTGGCGTCTGCAGATATACTGCAGCGGGAAATCCTTTCGACGCTCCAGCAAACACATCTTCTAAACCATCGTGATTGATATCTGCAACTGCTATTGCAGGACCTTCAGTTGACACCATTGCAGGCATCAATGGTTCTCTGTTAAACTCGTTGAATATGTTTTCTTCATGGCGATACATGAAGCCAGTTTCAGCAGTGATGTCCTTCAATAAAGGGATATTTGAAACAGGTGATGCATGCAAGCGACTAAAATCAAATCTTGGTAATCCTGCCTGATATAGAATGGTATCTCGCTTGTTAGGATGTAATGTAATTCGTTGATAACCTTGATCCGGCCAGATAAGGATAGCTGAATCGATCGGCTCATGCGCTAGACCTATGTGTAATGCTGTAAGCATACTGGATTGAAAACCATGCACAGGCTGATGTTCATATGTACGAACCTTCTCTTTACTGTATAATAAAACCTTTGCACCAATAGCATTGATATTAGCGGGTGCTCCTATAAAAGCCAGGCTAGTGTAGCTAGTCTTTTGCTGGGCATCATTGGTATTATTTTGATAAATCAATGCAGCATCACCAATATTATTGGTCACAATATCCAAATCGCCATCATTGTCAAGATCTGCATACACTGCACCATTAGAAAATGTGGCAGGATTCTTTTGAATACTATCTGTAAGATTACTAAAACGCAGATTACCCTTATTCAAGTAAAACTGATTAGGGATTTTTATCTCAGGAAACTTATTGGTGAGCGACAAATCTTGATCACGAATCGTATTGTTTCTTAGCTTTTGCTGAATATCATCGCCTGAAACAAAATTGATATAATCAATATCATTCATGCGCTTGGGAATGCCATTGGATACAAACAGATCCTTATCACCATCATTATTAAAATCCATCCATAAAGCAGCCCAGCTCCAGTCGGTTGCATGAATACCCGAGAATTGACCAACTTCACTGAAAGAGCCGTTTCTTCTGTTTAACTGCAAATTATTGCGTGCGTACTGATAGGTATATCCATAAAAGATTTTCTGCTGAAAAATAGTATAGTCATCTTCAGCCAAAGACCTACGGAGCATGTACGGATCATCAGGTAGCATATCCATGGATACAATCTCTGGTAATGCATCATTGTTCACATCAGCCACGTCTACACCCATACTAAACTGACTTGTATGGTTTAGTTGCTGTGTATTCTGCTCTTGAAAACGCCCATTTTGTTGATTGATGTAGAGATAATCATTTTCATGGAAGTCGTTGCCCACATAGATATCAGGCCAACCATCCATATTAATATCTGCTACAGCAACGCCTAAGCCATAGCCAATTTTACTACCATTGATTCCGGAGGTTTTGGTGACATCTGTAAAAAACACTTGTGCCTGGCCCATTTCATTTTTCTTTACATCATTCCTGTAAAGTCTTTGTCCAGCCAATGAATCATAGGTGTTGATGAAAATATCTCTTGGCGCATAGTTACCATCGTGATTCACTGAATGGTTTAGCAGAAACATATCCAAATCATTGTCGCCGTCATAGTCTAAGAAAGCAGCATGTGTGCTGAATCCAGAGAAATCGAGACCAAACTCCTTTGCTCTTTCACGATAATGTGGAATACCTTGTTGATCAATGCTATCACACACCAATAACTGGTTACTTCCTTTCAAGACTTTATAGCGACCAACTTTGCACACATAGATATCGAGTAGCCCATCATTATTGATATCAACCACAGATACACCTGTGCTCCAGCTACTATCTTGTGGTATACCCGCTTTTGCAGAAACATCCTCAAATTGCAAGTTGCGTTTATTGAGGTAAAGCGCATTAGCATGCTGATTGGCAGCAAAGAAGAGATCAGTTAATCCGTCCTTGTTGAAATCTCCTGCACCCACACCTGCACCATTATAGTAATACATGTAGGAAAACAGGTTAAACTCAGGTGTTGGTCGCAATCTATTTGCAAAAGCAATACCCGTTTTACTACTATCCAACACAGAAAATAAAGAAGTTCCCGATTCCTTTGAAGAACAGGCCTGCATTGCTAATATGCCAGTAAAAAACAGTACAGATATATAAATAATATGAAAACGCTTTTTGAGCATGCAGTTTATTTGCGTAATGAATAGACCACGGGTAGATCATTATTTTGCAGGAAGACAAATAAGGATTGCTTATTCTGCTCCACTACTGCAATATCTCTAACAGCACCTTGTACACGCAGGCCTGTCTGGCTTACAGGCATAACTGTAAAACCACCTTTCTGATTATTCAACAACACTTGTCCGTAACCGCCATCAATTCTGCAGAACTGCGGTAACAGATCAAAGAAATTACCCGCACATACAATATCTGGATAATTATCGCCATTGACATCTGTGAGTCGAATGGCATTCATAGATGTGAGCTGAACTGGCAGAGGTAGTTTCTGCAGCGTGAATTGGCCTTTCCCATTATTGATAGCCACATAGGATGCAGCATCATTGACCACAAGTTGTTGAGCAGCTTGAATCGCACTGCCAAATAAATCCTGTACAGTTTTCTTGGCAAAATCAGTGTGCTTAAGATTACCCTTTTTCAGCGAAGGCAATTGATCTGTGATCTCTCGCTTCGTAAACACAGGCATATCTTTCCCATTGATGGTTTGGGTAAGAATTTTATCAGCAATACCATTACCATCAAAATCCTTCACCCATAAACGAACCGGATGCGCAATAGAAGGCTTTAGATAAAAGTTTTCACCCAGATTACCCAATACAAAATCTGTATCACCATCCAAATCAATATCCGCAGCCTGAATATTTTGCCACCAACCTTTATAGTCTTTTAGTCTATTATCTATTGCTGAAAACTTTCCTTTTGAAAACTGAAAAGATATTGGTGCCATCCATTCTCCAACAATAGTGAGCACAGGTAATTGACCTTTCACCAAAGGCTGCCAAACTGCACCAGTAATCATACCTAACTGTTGAAATGCAGGTGCTTTTGTAACAGTAACATCCGTAAACTTGCCCTTACCATCGTTCTCTAATAAATAAGAAGCAGGTGTTGTGCCATAATCCTGGGGCTGGCTTCTGCTGCCTGAGAAAATATCCAAATCACCGTCTCCATCAAAGTCTAAAGGAAGTAAAACGCCTGTATTGGTTGCATATAGTGGTGTTGCACCCGGTTTAAGTATGAAATTAGCTTTACCATCATTGATGAAAAGCTGATGTTGATACACTTGTGTACTAGCTGCTGCGAAGTTTCCACCTCCACCAGAATATAGATCCAGATCGCCATCTTTATCAGCATCCAAAAAGATTGCAGCATTCACATCACTAAAATGATATTTAGCAAAATCAGGCACATGATGTAGCTGAAAACCAGTATTGGTCTGCAAGTATAATTTACTAGGCACGTCTTTAGTACCGCCGATATATATATCCGTTTTCCCATCACCATTCACATCACCAGTAGCGGCTTTGGGACCAACACGCGAAAGCATGAAAGGGATATTGCGCTCGTAGTAGAAGTCTACATATTCATCTTCCTTGCTTTGCTCAAATGCTGTATTCACTTTCGAAAAAAGACTAGCTACAGCAATTGCGTTTTTAGTGGATGACTTACGCTTTACAGCAGTGGCATAATCAATGCGATACAATGAATCAATTGCTAAATTACTCAGAATGGTTTCTTCCTTATTAGGCCAGATGATGATCACTGAGTCAGGCATCCGCTGACCAAGCCCGATCGTTTGCTTGTATTCAACGGATGATTGAAAGCCACGCGCTGGCAAAATTTCTCTACTGATAATTTGATCCTTAGTATACAATTTGATTTGTGCACCAATTGCCTGCACATTAGGCGTTTGGTACTGCAAGTTAAAAGCGATAAATCTGGTTTTATCTTTTTCTCGCGTGTTGTTACGATAGACCATCGCTTCTTGATTCACATTGCTGATAACTAAATCAAGATCACCATCATTATCAAGGTCAGCATAAGCTGCACCATTAGAGAAGCTAGGTTGATCGAAGCCCCAATCATTTCCTTGATCCTGAAACTTCAATCCGCCTGTATTACGAAACAACTTATTGGCTACAGGTACAGAGGGCATTTTATTGATGATGGTACTCACTTCTTCTTTCTTACCGGTCACTACCATTTGCCTTACCACATCATTAGCGAAGAAATCAATAAAGTCCTGATCCGTTACATCTCTGTAAATACCGTTGCAGACGAGTATGTCTGATAGTCCGTCATTATCTGCATCAAACATGAGTGCGCCCCAGCTCCAGTCGCTGGCTGCTACCCCACTAAAAAATCCAGTTTCTAGAAAATGACCAGTGCCGTCATTTACTTGTAAAGCATTCTGCGTGTACTGATTATAGAATCCTTGCTGCTGCTTTAATCTAAAAACATCGTACCCTTCGAAAGATGTATTCGTCTTCAGGCGATAATCATCACCTGGCAACATATCCGTGGTAAAAATATCCGGCTTGCCATCGTTATTAATGTCTTGAATATCTGCACCCATAGATGACAAGCTGATGTGTTGCATGCGTTGCTCTAACTCATCCTTGAATATGCCATTCTGTTGGTTGATGTAGAGATAATCTTTCTCAAAAAAGTCATTAGACACATAGATATCCGGCCAACCATCAGCATTGACATCACCAATGGTAACACCTAAACCAAAACTGATGATGCTGCCATAAATACCAGCTTCGTGCGTTACTTCTTTAAACCGACCATTATCATTGCGATAGAGATGATCTCCACCACCTTTCAGAAACTCAGCAACATTGGCTTTCTCTGCAGGAATTTGTCTGGTATTTCCATAGTTCAAAGTGTTGACAGGGATAGGACTATTATTGGCAATAAAACAATCCAAATCTCCATCCAGATCATAATCAAAGAAGGAAGCGTGTGTTGTGTAACCACTATCATCTAAACCATATGCTGCTGCGCTATCGGTAAATGTGAGGTTATGGTTATTGATGAATAATTGATTCTTGCGCAAAGCAGGCTCCATCATATTGCCAGCATTGCATACATAGATATCTAACCAGCCGTCATTATTGATATCTACAAAAACCACACCTGTGCTCCATTGCTGCTTATCACCAAAGCCCGCTTGCACAGAGATATCTTCAAACTGAAGCTTACCCTTGTTCAGATATAATTTGTTGGCACCTTGATTGGCAGTAAAAAAAACTTCGGGTAATCCATCATTATTCAAATCGCCAGTTGCAACACCACCGCCATTATAAAAGTTTCTGTATTTGAAAACATTGAAATCTTTTGTCTCAGTGAGCGTGTTGGTAAAACGGATATTAGAATTGGTAACCAGTGTAAATCTGGTATCTTTTTTTCGCTGCTCTTTACATGCAAACAAGCTGAACAACAAGAGGGCAAACAAAATAAATCTGCACTGCATCATTCGCTAAAAATAAGGATTCAGTGATTGTAGATAAAATGAAATCAATGTAGCATAAGTTAAAAAAGGCTGCCTTAAGGGCAGCCTTTTTACTGAATATGTGAGAAACTTAATAACCGAAGTTTTGCTTCAAGTTAGGGTTAGACGAAAGAGAGATGGCAGGGATAGGATATACCACTTTGTAACCATCAGACTTGTTTGGTCTTTCCTGTACAGGTGTATTGAACACACCAAAACGGATCATGTCATTTCTTCTCCAACCTTCAATGTACAATTCACGACCTCTTTCAGCTAATAATGATGTGAGGTTTACTGCAGTAAGGCGACTAGCTTTTCTTGACTCACGCACTGTGTTCACCAAGCTTAAAGCAGTCTGACCGCCTGTAGCTGTACCACCACGCAGAATCGCTTCTGCTTTCATCAGCATTACATCAGCTAAACGGAAAAAAGTAAATTCGTTAGAACTACCCCAACCGCCATCATTGATAGAGTTAGGATCAAGCAGGAACTTGTTTACACGGATACCACTTGCTTCTCCGTTGAAGAAGATACTTGCGTTACGTGTAAATACCAGTGGGTTACCAGAACGATCATACAAAGGACCGATAGGATCACCGATAGAACCTGGTTGCTTATTGTTTGATCTACTAACAGGACCGTAAGCCTGACCTACCAGGAAACCTGCTGTAGAACCTACACGGTTTGTAAAGCCTGCAACAGTATCGCGCTTACGCTGGTCACCATCTTCGAAGCTATCATAGAAGTCAGACAATGTAGTAAAACCATTCCAACCTGAAGGACGCTGGTTGTAGTGCCAACCCATACAAGTAGCCCATACCATGTTGGTACCGTTACCAGCTCTTGCATCTGAACCATTCTTACGAATGAAGATGTTTTCAGTAGAAGCAGTACCGTTATCCCACTTGAAGTTATCCCAATAGTAAGTATCCAAAGCCAGTGCGCTGTTTGCCATAATCAGGTCGCAATACTGAATAACCTTATTCATATCAGCACTGCTGAATGTGTAAGGTCCTTCTGGTTTAGTTGGATCCTGCTTGTATACAGCTCTGTTCAGATAAGCTTTTGCCAATAAAGCATAAGCGGCTTCCTTAGTTGTTTGTGCACGATTGGTTGTATTGAATGCTGGTAATACAGGTACAGCAGCTTCTACTTCAGCGATGATGCTATCAATCACACTCGCTCTGGCAATAACTGAAGGAATAGCAGCTGCAGGTGCACTTGCAGGACGGCTTTGAACCTGACCATATAAGTCGCACACCAGGAGACGGAAGAAACCACGCAGGAACTGACCTTCAGCTTTTGTAAGACCAGATGCTGTTTCAGCTACCAGTGTTGTTTGGAATAAAGCACCATTCAGACCATTCCATACATCGTTGATCTGGTTATGGTCAGGACCCCATGTATGCAGGTGCAGACGACGCCATGTACCGAAGTCATCCCAGTCTGTACCGCGGGTAGGTCCCATCAGCTCATCTGTAGAATGCTCTTGCAGAGCTTGGTAGCCATACTGCCCAACCAATTGGTTCAATTGCTCATACACAGCTGCGATTGAAGGAGGCGTAGGTGCACCACCAGTAGTTGCTGGGGCAATTGCATTTGGTCCTCCCAATTCTGGTTCCAGTTTGCTACAGGAAGTCACGGTAAGCACACCCGCAGCTAGAACCGGTAGGATATATTTTTTCATATTCGTTTTCATATTATCTAGTTTGTTAGTTCAGAATTAGAAACCGATGTTAGCACCGATAGTGAATACTCTTGGTCTTGGATACTGAGTATAATCGAAACCTCTTGAAGGAATACCGTTGATGTTTTTGTCAACGTTTACCTCAGGATCAATTCCACTATACTTTGTGAACAGGGCTAAGTTCTGACCTGATGCAAAAACAGACAGAGACTTAATCATCTTGTTGTTCTTGATATCGAATACATAGCTCAAGTTGACGTTAGAAATACGGATGAAATCACCCTTCTCCAAGAATCTTGTAGATACTGAACCTGGGTTGAATGGATTCTCAGGACCCTTACCTACTTCATTGATTACGTTACGACCGTTACGCAAGCTACCCTTCAGGAACAATGCGTTCGCAGTGTTATTATATACGTAGAAACCTGTTACTGCATTTGCAAAAACACTCAGATTCCATCTGCCATAGCTGAAGTTATTGGTTAAACCAGCAAAGAAATTAGGCAATGCTGTACCAACTAACTGGTTAGCAGCACCTTTTGCATAACGAGCGTTACCGTTACCATCAAAACCTTGGAACACAGGCATAGACCATGTGAAAATTGGGTTGCCATTAGTCAGTGTCTGGGCAAATGCACCTGTCAGACCCTGTCCGCTAACAGCACCAGTATTGATTGGTGTTGGTAAACCTTCGATATTGTTATCAACTGTTGTCATGTTGAAACTTGCATCCCATTTGAACTTCTTGCCATCAACGATCTTATAGTTAACACTTACTTCCCAACCTTTGTTGATTACACTACCATCCAAGTTGATCCACCAGAAAGCTGTTGGTGCAAAACCACCAGGTGTTGGTGCGAAGAACAACATGTTTGTACGCTTAGTATTGTAATAGTCGATGGTTGCAGACAATCTTCTGTTCTTGGTAGTGAAGTCTACACCAAAACCAGTTGTTGCCACTTGCTCCCACTTCAGGTCAGGGTTACCTTGCTGAATAAAACGTGTGGTTGGAGCTGGACCAGTTACAGAACCTGCAACTGGATCGAAAGTTTGCTGAAGGTTCAAGGCTGCATAAGAACCCAGGTTGTCTTGGCTACCCAGTACACCATAGTTAGCTCTGAAGCTCAGGTCGCTGAAAATACCACCCAATGCATCTTGTGCCCACTCTTCCTGCATTACTCTCCACTTGAAAGCGAAGGCAGGGAATACACCATAGCGGTTGTTGGTACCGAACTTAGATGAACCATCCGCACGAAGTGTAGCAGTTAAGAAATACTTATCTGCATAAGAATAGTTTACACGAGTGAAGAATGATTGCAGTGCGTTTTTATCAAAACCAGGAACGAAAGTTGCATAGTTTTTGAAAGCACCAACGCTCTTGTTATAAACATCTGTAGGTGCAACAACTGGTGCATTCAAGCCCCAGCCTACACGGCCAGAATATTCTGTTTGGAAACTCTGATTAGAGAAACCCAATACAGCATTCAGATTGCTCTTACCAAAATCCTTATCGTAAGTCAGGTATTGTTCCAACAAAGTAGAAGTGCTCTGCAAAGTTTGCTCAGTCATACGACCATTTCCCTGAATAGAGTTACCCAAATCGCGACTGAAAATATTGGTAGTACCACCATATGCGTTAGAACCCAAACGAGGATCAGCAAATGCAGTACGTACAGACTTACTTCTGTCATAACCAAATACAATCTTGTAAGAAAGGTCTTTAGTAATTTGATAAGAAGCAGACAAGTTGTTCAAGAAACGGTTGATGTAATCGCGATCATCGAAGTAAGCCAGCATCTGCACAGGGTTACGCTGATCGCCAGGCTGGAAGAAAGAACCATCGGCATTGTACACAGGGTTGGTTGGGTTAAACTGTAAAGCAGCACCCAGTAAGCTACCCTGGTAACCCGCATTGTTAGACAATGGAGGATATTGGTTCTTGGTATTTGAGTAAGTTGAAGCCAATTCTAACTTCAGCTTATTATTAAGCAGCATTTGAGAAATATTGGCACGAGCAGTCAAACGCTTTAAAGCACTATTTCTAACAATACCTTGCTGATCATCGTAAGAACCACTCAAACGAGCAGTAGTACCGCCTACATTATAGCCCCAGCTAAGGTTATAGTTTTGAGAAATAGCAGTGCGGAAGATTTCATCCTGCCAATCTGTATTGGCACCATTGTCGATGAGTTTTACAGCTTCAGCAGCTGCAACTGGATCAGCACCACCATCAATGTTGGCTTTCTTTGCTGCCTGCAGGAAGTCTGAAGCATTCATCAAATCATAACGCTTAGCAGTTGTTGCCACGTTAGTTGTTGCACTGAAATTGAAAGAACCATTACGGCCACCTTTACCACTCTTAGTAGTAATCAGGATTACACCATTCGCACCTCTTGAACCGTAGATAGCTGCGGCAGATGCGTCTTTCAATACAGTGATACTTTCAATATCATTAGGGTTTAAGAAGATCAATGGGTTTTTAGCAGTAGTACCACCTTCTACGCCAGAAGCAGAACCCAAAGTTCCACCTTGGCCGAGAGGCACTCCATCTACTACATACAAAGGCTCTTGCGCACCGCTGATAGAACCAGTACCACGAATGTTAATGGTTGCTGCTGCACCAGGTTCACCGGTTGCAGGTGTTACAAGCACACCGGCAGTACGACCCTGAAGCAATTGATCAGGAGAAGCAATCTGACCTTTGTTAAAGTCTTTGGTTGTTACGTTGGCTACAGAACCTGTAAGGTCTTTTACCTTACGGCTACCATAACCTACCACCACTACTTCGCCCAATTGTTCGTTGGTAGCAGCGAGTGATACATTGATACTAGTATTACTACCAACAGCTACTTCTTTCTTTTCATAGCCGATGATAGAGAACACTAATGTTGCATTGGAGGAAACATTGATACGGTAAGTACCATCGGCACCTGTTTGGGTACCTGCTTTCTCTCCTTTAACTGTCACAGATACAGAAGGCAGGGCTGAGCCGTCTTTTGCGTCGGTGACCTTTCCGGTTACTTGTTTGTTCTGAGCCAGCGCTGAGACAGAAACACACAGCGCTACAATGGCCCCTAAGGCCAGTCTGGCAAGCTTTGTTAGAGTCATATTCAGTTGTTTAGGATGGTCATGTAAAATACACACATTTTTAAATTATGAAAAAAATGTTAAATAATTTTTTTGTTTAGGGGATTTATAAATAGACAAAATTCTTTGGGGTATAGACTAGCAAGCATATAGGCAAACGTTAGTTTTCTCATGTGTTTTGGCAATTCCGACAAGCCAATGGCTGGCTTATTAACGGCAATTGACACCTGAAATTATTTTTCTGCTGCATTTTAATGTGCTGATTTTTAAATAAATACGCCGCAAACGTTTGCGAAAATGTTTGATGTGGAAAATTATCTTACCTTGACGCAGCCATAGAGAAAAGACATGTCTAACATCACACTGAAAAAAATTTCACAAAGCCTTGGGCTGAGTATTTCAACCGTTTCCAGAGCACTTAAAAACCATCCCGACATATCGGAGCAGACGAAAAAGCGTGTGCGAGAATTGGCAGAATCCCTTGAATATGAGCCAAATGCGTTCGCCATCCAGCTTCGTACCAAGGATAGCCGCATCTTCGGATTACTCGTACCCACTGTATCCAATCATTTTTATGAATCCTGTATACAGGCTATTGAGGAAGAAAGCCGTAAAGCTGGTTATACGGTTATTATTCTCCAATCAGGCGATGATCCGGAAACTGAACTAGCCAACCTCAGGCTTTGCAGACAAAACCGGGTAAGCGGCGTATTTGCCTGCATCACGCCAAATACATCCAACGTTCAGCCATTCCTAAAGTTGGAAGATGCTGGTATCCCGGTTATATTTTTCGATAAGGTGCCCGATTTTGAAGCATGTAATAAAGTATGCACCGGCGATATTGAAGCAGCTGGAATAGCTGCAGAACGTATCATCGCCAAACAAAAAAAGCAAGTATTGGCCATCTTAGGCAACCCCAATCTGTCTATCACCAAGAAAAGAATGACTGCTTTTAAAGCGGCATTTGAAAAAAATATCGCGACAGCTAAACTCCAAATTGTACACGCCAACAATACCAAAGATGCGTTTGATCTAACCCACGAAGCCTTTCAACAAGCAAAGCGCCCGGATGCGGTTTTTTGTATGAGCGATGAAATCCTGGCCGGCACTATGAAGGCCTTGCAATTATTGCGGGTGAAATTTCCAAAAGAAGCTGGCATCATTTCCATCAGCAACGGTGTATTACCCAAGTTTTATTATCCCGAGATCACTTATGTGGAAACCAGCGGATTTAAACTGGGTAAGACCGCATTCAATAGAATGATGAGCCGCTTAAGCGGCAGCACATTTGTTCAGGAAATTACCGTAGAATCAGTCCTTGTAGAAGGTGGCTCTCTATAACACTAGAAGTCAATACCGATAAACTTCCGCTTGCGCTGCTCGTATTTCTCAAAGTTGAATTGATAGAGTTTGCCTGGGCGATGCGGTACATCCTGCTCCATCTCATTCAAATCAATCAATAAATCCATTGAAGCAAACTTCTTTCGGAAATTTCTTCTATCGAGGCGCATACCCAAAATTGCTTCATACAAGTTTTGTAACTCACGTAGCGAAAACTTATCAGGCAAGAGATTAAAGCCAAGTGGATGTTCTTGTATATTCTTTTGCAACCATGCATAGCAAGCATCCAGTATCTGCTTATGATCGAAAGCCATTTCTGTAAGTGAGTTTACACTATGCCAATGCAAGTCGTTATCTGTAATCTTTAGCTGATGGTGTTGGATATTCAGCAGCGAACAGTATGCTGCTGTCACAACTCGTCCGCCCGGGTGGCGCTTCGGGTGACTAAACGTTCTCACCTGCTCCAAAAACACATCAGTCATACCAGTACGCTCTTTCAATACGCGATAGGCTGCTTCATCCAGCTCTTCATCACTTTTGACAATATCACCCAAAAGGGAAAATTTATCCTTGAACTGTTCCAAATCACTCTTAATCACGAGCACTTTCAGCTCGTTCTCATCAAAACCAAATATGGCGCAATCCACCGTTAAAGGCACGCTGGGGTATTTGCGCACCAACTGAACAGGGTCTTTAATCAAATGTTGTATCACAGTCGGTTCTGCATTTTTCATGATGGCAATCAACGGGTAAGGGTAATCCGTTTTAAAGTTAGGCAAAAATAAGATGTGTACTTTTTACACCACCATAAACTTGCCCGCTTTATGGCAAAAATTACCTTTACAGCTATGTACACAAAAGAAGTAAGCAGTCAGCTCCAAGCACACACCAAAGCTTTTCTGTTGATTGACCACATTTCCAGCCTTGAACAAACCAATACGCTTCGCCAAATACTTCGATTTCATGAGTATCGATATTATGTGTTGTTTGATACTTTGATCAATGACCATGAATACGATCAGCTCTTCAAACTGCTGCAACAAACTGAAGCAGTCCATCCTGAATGGATAACACCAGACTCTCCTACCCAGCGTGTAGGCAGCAGCCTAAATGATGGCTTTACCACTGTACAGCACCTGGTGCCCATGCTGAGTCTGGATAATAGTTACAATGCAGACGATCTGAATGATTTTGATCGCAAAGCCAGAGAAGCCAGCGGACTGGACCAAATCACTTATTGTGTAGAACCCAAGTTTGATGGTGCCAGCATCAGCCTGATTTATGAAAATGATCAATTGGTGCGTGCCGCTACCCGCGGCGATGGTGTTGCGGGAGAAGACATCACCAACAACGTAAAACAAATCCGATCAATTCCTTTATCTGCACCTTTTAGTCAGTATGGTATTCAGCAAATTGAAATTCGTGGTGAAATCATCATGACCAAACAGGCATTTGATGCCTACAACGAAAGATTGAAAGCAGAAGGATTACCTACTGTTGCCAATCCGCGCAATACAGCCAGCGGTAGCTTACGCATCAAAGACCCCAAAGAAGTAGCCCGCAGAAACCTCGATGCATTTCTCTACCACATCAGCTATTATCAAATACTACCTGATGCACCAACGGATTCGCTGCAATCACACGCAGCACAACTAGCTTTGTTATGGAACTGCGGCTTTCGTTCTCCTGAAAGAGAAAAGAAAGTGGTAAGCAATATTCAGGGCGTAATTGATTATTGTCTAGAGTTTGAAAGCAAGCGCGATGACCTGCCATATGAAATAGATGGCATGGTGGTGAAAGTGAATGATATCGCTTTGCAAGAGCAATTGGGCATGACCAGCCATCACCCACGTTGGGCTATTGCTTATAAGTTCAAAGCCCGACAAGCCACGACTATTTTAAGAGGCGTAGAATTTCAAGTAGGTAGAACAGGAGCTGTAACACCAGTTGCCAAATTGGAACCGGTATATCTGGGTGGTGTAACAGTAAGTAGTATCTCAATTCATAACGAAGATTATATCCGTGAGAAGGATTTGATGATTGGCGATACGGTCTTGATTGAACGCGCAGGTGATGTGATTCCGCAAATTGTGAAGAGCATTGCAGAGCTGAGAAAAGGGGATGAAACAGCGATTCAATTTCCAACAAGCTGCCCCGTCTGTAGCAGTGAACTTTACAAAGAAGAAGGCGAAGCAGTTTGGCGTTGCATCAATATTGAATGTCCCGCTCAAGTAGTAGAAAAAATGATCCACTTTGTGAGCAAGGATGCCATGGACATCAAAAGTTTTGGAGAAGCCAATGTGCGCAAATTCTATGAGCTGGGCTTATTGCAGGATATACCCGGCATCTATACTTTGGATTTTGATGCCATCAGCAAGCTGGAAGGTTTTGGTAAAAAATCTATTGATAACCTGCGCGCAGCAATTGATGCATCCAAGCAACAACCACTGAACCGACTCATCTATGGCTTGGGCATTCGCTATGTAGGTGAAACTACGGCTAAGACTTTAGCTAATACCGTAAATCATCTACTGGACTTTCAACAATACAGTGAAGAAGCATTGCAACAATTGGAAGATGTTGGCGTGAAAGTGGCGAAGAGTATTTATCAATTCTTCAGCAATGCGCAGAATATTCATATGCTGCAACAATTAGAAGCATTGGGGCTACAATTGAAGAACGAAAAGAAACAACAGGCTGGCACAGGTGGGTTAAGCGGACAAACATTTCTCTTCACCGGTACCTTACCTACACTCAAGCGCAGTGAAGCAGAAGCCATGGCAGAAGCCAAAGGCGGTATTATTCTCAGTGGCGTGAGTAGTAAGCTGAATTATCTGGTGGTTGGAGAAGATGCAGGTAGTAAACTAGAAAAAGCAAAAAAGATCAATACCATTCATATCATCAGCGAAGCAGAATTTCTGCAACTGATTGAAACCAATTAAGATGTTACAAAGCAGCACCATTCAGTTTCTGAAGAAGTTAGAGAGGAACAATTCCAAGCCTTGGTTTGATACTAACCGACATTTGTATGAATCTGCTAAAGCAGATTTTCTTCAGCTTACCGCGCAAGTGCTGAAAGAAACAGCCAAGTTTGATGCCAGTATTGCACACCTGCAACCCAAGGAATGTGTGTTTCGCATCAACAGAGATGTGCGTTTCAGTAAAGACAAATCGCCCTATAAAACCAATATGGGTATGAGTATTGCCCGTGGTGGTAAGAAGGGCAATTTCGCCGGCTATTATTTTCACCTTGAACCGGGTAAAAGTTTTGTCGGCGGCGGTTTATACATGCCCATGCCGGATGATCTAAAAAAACTACGTCAGGAGATTGATTACAATTTTGCTGATTTCCAGAAAATCATTCAGCACAAGAACTTTCGAGCTGCTTATGGTGATCTAGATTTTGATGCAGCACTCAGCCTCAGTCGCGCACCCAAGGGTTATGAAGAAGACAATCCGGCCATCAAATACATCAAGCTGAAATCATTTATTGCTACAAATACCATTGCGGATAGTACACTAACCGACAAATCACTGGTAAAACAAATCACACAATCTTTCAAAACGCTGCATCCATTGTTGAACTTCATCAATGGTGCATTGGAAATATAACATTAATTGATTAAGGCATTGGGCTTTCTTATTACTCTATACATGAAGAAAAGAACCATTCCGATAAGAGGGATAAAAATCATGGTTATAGACCAAAGAATCATAGCAAATATCCCTTTCTCTGATTTAAAACAACTATATAATGCAAAGAACAATACTAAAATGTAACACGCAATTAAGATATAAATCAATGATGGTGATAAAAGAGTCATATTCATTAAATTTTTGTTATTTACAATAACTGCCTAAATAACATTCACCAGAACAAATAAATAATTGTTGTACACGTCTAATTATTTGCCTTTCCGTTCTTAACAATGAAACGTATCACAACAAACACACTGATACTAATAATTGCTATAACAGAACGCATCTTGAAACGCTCACTATCAACACTTACAAATTCAGCTATCAGCCAATTTAACCCTAAGATGATCAAAAAAATGAAAGCAAATAAAAAAGAGTAGAAGTAATTAAGGTTTTGGCTCTTTTTGGAACGATTTACATACATGACAACAACAGTGCAAGCCGTAATAGCAAGTAAAGCAAGTTGGTAATATATCTGATTTTCTGCTTTAACCAACTCTGCAATTAATATACTTAACGCCAACGGAAGAAGACTTATGAATAAGACATATATTCTTTGTGCTAAAGACAGTTGTTGATTTTGATTCATTTTGGCTTGCATGACTTATTTATTTTTCAGCTATTATGATTTTAGAAGTATTATTTAAGCATCAACATAAGCACTATGAACAATAGAGTAATAGAAGTAAATAAAAAAGGATAAAAATAATCCACCTCTTGCTTCTTCATCTTTTTATAAATAATAAATCCAAAGAGCATACAGTTTAGTAATATCAGTAAGCCAAGATCATAATATCGCTTGTCTACAGCAGGAACATTATCGGCAATTAAGCTACGCAGTGAAATTGGGACAAAGCCAAAAAGAAATATTACAGCAATATTTTTCAAAATTGGTCTCGGAAGGTTCTTATTTGATTGAGGCATTTTAAACTATTATCT